>CP053680.1:1500000-1585000 GCA_019623805.1 Gammaproteobacteria bacterium (ex Lamellibrachia satsuma) | reverse complement strand
GCTTCAGGTAATAAGTAACCGTACCCCAAACCGACACAGGTGGGTGGGATGAAAATTCTAAGGCGCTTGAGAGAACTCTGGTGAAGGAACTAGGCAAAATTGTACCGTAACTTCGGGAGAAGGTACGCCCCTGGTATGTGAAGAGACTTGCTCTCGGAGCAGAAGGGGGTTGCAATAAAATGGTGGCTGCAACTGTTTATTAAAAACATAGCACTCTGCAAACTCGAAAGAGGAAGTATAGGGTGTGACGCCTGCCCGGTGCCGGAAGGTTAATTGATGGGGTTAGTCTTCGGACGAAGCTCTTGATCGAAGCCCCGGTAAACGGCGGCCGTAACTATAACGGTCCTAAGGTAGCGAAATTCCTTGTCGGGTAAGTTCCGACCTGCACGAATGGCGTAATGATGGCCACACTGTCTCCACCAGAGACTCAGTGAAATTGAAATCGCTGTTAAGATGCAGCGTACCCGCGGCTAGACGGAAAGACCCCGTGAACCTTTACTACAGCTTTGCACTGGACTTTGAACCTATTTGTGTAGGATAGGTGGGAGGCTTCGAAACCGAGACGCTAGTTTCGGTGGAGCCAACCTTGAAATACCACCCTGGTATGTTTGAAGTTCTAACCTAGACCCGTTATCCGGGTTGGGGACAGTGTATGGTGGGTAGTTTGACTGGGGCGGTCTCCTCCCAAAGAGTAACGGAGGAGCACGAAGGTACCCTCAGCGCGGTCGGACATCGCGCAATGAGTGCAAAGGCATAAGGGTGCTTGACTGTGAGACAGACAAGTCGAGCAGGTACGAAAGTAGGTCTTAGTGATCCGGTGGTTCTGTATGGAAGGGCCATCGCTCAACGGATAAAAGGTACTCCGGGGATAACAGGCTGATACCGCCCAAGAGTTCATATCGACGGCGGTGTTTGGCACCTCGATGTCGGCTCATCACATCCTGGGGCTGAAGTCGGTCCCAAGGGTATGGCTGTTCGCCATTTAAAGTGGTACGCGAGCTGGGTTTAGAACGTCGTGAGACAGTTCGGTCCCTATCTGCCGTGGGCGTTCGAGATTTGAGGGAAGCTGCTCCTAGTACGAGAGGACCGGAGTGGACGTACCCCTGGTGTTCCGGTTGTCACGCCAGTGGCATTGCCGGGTAGCTACGTACGGACAGGATAACCGCTGAAAGCATCTAAGCGGGAAGCCCCTCCCAAGATAAGATCTCGCTGGAACTTTAAGTTCCCTGTAGGTCCGTTAAAGACTATGACGTTGATAGGCTGGGTGTAGAAGCACAGTAATGTGTGAAGCTAACCAGTACTAATTGACCGTGAGGCTTGACCATATAACACCCAAGTGTTTTGGGTGCTGGTTGAGTGCATACCCAACGCTACAAGCGATCTAACCAAATTTGAAAGGATGAGAACTCATCCTTTCGAGCCAGTTTGCCTGGCGGCCATAGCGAGTTGGTACCACCCGATCCCATCCCGAACTCGGAAGTGAAACGACTTAGCGCCGATGATAGTGTGGGGTCTCCCCATGTGAAAGTAGGTCACTGCCAGGCTTTTATTCTAAACCCCGGATCATTTTATGGTTCGGGGTTTTTTTATTGTCTGAAACAAAATATTTGAAACCGAATCAGACAAACAATGTAAATTTTGGATATTGTTTACCAGATCTATTAGTTTGATGATCATTTCACTCATATTATTGATATCGGGTCTAAGTGTGCTTTTGTTTGGATTTCGTGCGCTTTTTAAAAGGAGGGTCTTGACCGGAGTAGTGACAGGCCTGATTGGTTTACCACTTGTGCTTTTTGGATTCTTACTGCTACTCCTTGCTACAAACCTCTATACCTATCAGAAACTCACACATGAGATGGAGGTTGCGAGGATTACCAGTCAGAAAACAGAAACGGGTTTTCAGGTGGGGATAGAACATAGTCATGCGAACAATGAAAAATTTATTCTCTCTGCCAATCAATGGCAACTCGATGCACGCTTTGTGAAATTTAAGCCTTGGACGATAATGTTTGGTAACGAACCTTTGGTTCGCTTGGAAAGATTTTCTGGAAGACATAATGACACCGATAAAGTTGTCAAAAATAGTTATGAGTTCAACGCTGCTGGCAGTCTGCTGCAAAATTTATCTAATCAACTGATTGATGTGTCAGGTTTGATAGATACATATTTTGGCAGCTCGGTCTACATGCCGCTGGCGGATGGTGCTGAATATCTTGTTACTGCCTCTGTCTCTGGCCTGGTTGCCAGACCTGTAAATGCTCAGGCTGAGAATGCTGTTTCAGCGTGGATGTCGCAATGATCGAATATCAGGTAGTGATGAAGTCGCCCGAAGCCCACCTTTTTGAGGTGACTTTGAGAGTCCGCAAGCCTGACAAGCTCGGGCAGACGTTCTATCTGCCGGCATGGATCCGTGGCAGTTACATGATCAGGGATTTTTCCCGCCATCTCATCACGCTTGAAGCCTCAGATGAGATGGGATCTATTCAGGTTGAGAAAATGGATAAGCAGAGTTGGCGCTGTGCACCTGCATCTGGTCCCATTACGCTAATCTATACAGTTTATGCTTGGGACTTATCCGTAAGAGCAGCCCATCTAGATACCACTCACGCCTATTTCAACGGTTCCAGCCTGCTACTTGGAGTCAGTAATCAGGATGAGGTAACTTGCCTGTTGACGATTCTTACCCCAGTGGGTCAACAGTTCGATGACTGGAAAGTGGTGACCTCAATGGAAAAGATTGAGGTCGATAAACGGGGATTTGGCCAATATCACTCTTTAAATTATGAGGAGTTGCTGGATCATCCAGTCGAAATTGGAGACGTTATAGAGGCGGATTTTGCCGTTTCCAATGTGCCCCACTGCATCGCGATCAGCGGTCGACAAAGATGCGATCTTAAGCGATTGTGTTTCGATCTTGAGAGAATATGTAGCCAACATGTTGGTTTGTTTGGAGAGTTACCGGTCCGAGATTATCTGTTTCTTCTCACAGTTGTTGGTGATGGTTATGGTGGTCTTGAACACCGAAATTCAACCAGCCTGCTGACAAGCAGGGATGATCTTCCGCTGAAGGGTATGCAGGAGATGACCAAAGGCTATCGACGCCTTCTCGGTCTTTGCAGCCATGAATATTTTCATCTGTGGAACATCAAAAGGATTATGCCTGCCGTGTTTCAGGAGGAAGGAGCCACGCAGGAGGTTTACACTCGCCAATTGTGGGTATTTGAAGGTATAACCTCTTATTATGATGAACTGGCATTGGTTCGGAGTGGATGCATCGACAGGAAATCCTACTTTGAATTACTCGCAGAAACGGTTACCCGTGTCATGCGGGCCAGTGGCAGGTTTAAACAAACCCTTGAGGAATCCAGTTTCGATGCTTGGACCAAATTCTACAAGCAGGACGAAAACGCCCCTAATGCGATTGTCAGCTACTACACAAAAGGGGCGATCTTTGCGCTCGTGATTGATCTGCACCTCCGTTTGCAGACGGATGGAGAAAAATCATTGGATCACGTTATGCGTGAGATGTGGCGCAGGCATGGAGCAACAGGGCAAGGGGTGCCGGAGGGTGGTTTTGAATCGGTTGCCGCCGAAGTGTCTGGTCTGGATCTATCGGGCTTATTTGATCAGGGGGCCCGTTCAACGGCCGATCTGCCGGTAGCTGATCTGCTGGAAAAGTTTGGCGTTGAGATGCGCTTGCTGCCTGCTCAATCCTCTTCAGACAATGGGCGTGTCGTCGATGAGATGCCTGATAGCGAGGCGGCAAAACCGGTGATCGGTGCGCGTCTTTCGACCCAGGGTGTGGAAGCAAAGTTGCTTCAGGTTTTTGATGGCGGCGCAGCACAGGCTGCTGGTCTGTCTGCAGGTGATATTATTATCGCGGTTGATCATTTAAAGGTTGATGGAAAAAAGCTCGAAAAAGCAATCGCGGACTGTGCGCTTGGAAAATCCGTAACCGTGCATGTTTTTCGACGCGATGAAATGATGGAGTTTGAACTCCAACCAATGCCTGCCCCTGCAGATACCTGCGTCTTTAGCCTCCCTGTTGACCTGCCGAAAGAGCATCAGCTGCGCCAATCCGACTGGCTGATATCGAATGGATACGAAAACTAGATTGATACGTGCCATGTCTGATGGTCGGTTTCACTCCGGTGAAACCCTGGCAGGCGCACTGGGTGTCAGTCGTGCGGCAGTTTGGAAACATCTCCACTCTCTAGGTGACCTGCTTGGGCAGAATATCCATTCAGTGCGAGGAAAAGGTTACCGCCTCTCTCATCCCATTGAGCTTCTTGATGAGGGGCAAATTACCCAGTCAATGGCAGAGCTTTCATCTCGCCATATCAATACGATTCACATACACAATGCGATAGATTCAACCAATACATGGCTCATGCAGAAAGGTGCCGATGGTGCGGTTTCCGGCACAGTCTGCCTCTCTGAACAGCAATCGGCTGGTAAGGGACGTCATGGCAGGCAGTGGATCTCCCCATTTGGCAGCAACATCTATCTTTCATTGCTCTGGCGTTTTGAGACTGGGCCGATGGGACTCGGTGGACTCAGTCTGGCTGCTGGCATTGCAATTATTCGCACCTTACAGGGGTTGGGCTATCAGGGTGTCGGGTTAAAATGGCCCAATGATGTTTTGTGGCAAGGGCGTAAACTGGCTGGACTGTTGCTCGAAGTGGTTGGCGAAGCTGAAGGCCCCTCTCAGGTGGTCATAGGGATAGGGCTGAACACGCGCATTGGCGAGCACGGCGACGCTATCGATCAGCCGTGGGTGGACCTGGTTTCCATTTCGGATGAAATGGAAATTCCCCGTAACAGGATTGTCGCCAGGCTTATCGACAATCTTGTTGATGTGATACTGACCTACCGGCGCTCAGGTCTTGCTGCCTTTACCGATGAATGGCAACGTCATGATCTGCTGACAGGAGAAACCATCAGCTTGAGCAGTGCCTCCCAGGAGTATGAAGGCCGACACCGGGGCATTGATGAAACAGGTGCATTGCTGCTCGAAATTGACGGAAAGTTGCGGCGTTTTTACGCCGGAGAGGTTTCCCTCAGGCGTGGGGAGCTGGAAGAATAGTGAATCTTCTTCTGGATGTTGGAAACAGCTACCTTAAATGGTGTAGTTATGAAGGGCTGCGAAAAGGTGAAATATTTCGTGAAGCTTATGGCGCTGATATAGGTGGAAGGTTGGATCGATGCTGGCAAAATATAGAGCAGCCTGCATCAGTATGGATTTCGAGTGTTGCAGGTGAGAAGGTCGATGCGGAGGTTTCCCGCTGGGTACGCCGTAATTGGTTGATCGAATCGGAATTTGTTGTATCAAGACGCGCCCAGGCAGGTGTGGTGAATGGATATCGTCAGCCGGAACAACTCGGGGTGGATCGCTGGATGGCGCTATTGGCTGGCAGAGCGATTTCTCATCAGCCCTGCCTTATCGTAGACTGTGGAACGGCAACCACAATAGATGCAATGGATGCTGAGGGCAGGCATCTTGGTGGCCTGATCATTCCCGGTCTCGCGATGATGAGAGAAAGCCTTCTGGGCGGTACGGCGATTTTGGAATTTGAAGACGCTGAGTCGATAGACTTTGTTGCGACCGATACCGCATCGGCTATTCTTTCCGGTGGGATCAATGCAACAAGGTCACTGATAAATGAAATGAGAGACAGATTGAGTAAAAAACTGGATCAGCCGGTTCTCTCTCTTTTGACCGGGGGCGCAGCAGGCCAACTGCTGGATGGGGTAATGTTGCCAAAACAGCATGAACCAAATCTTGTTCTCAATGGCGTGGCGATAGTTGCCGGGATGAGGGACAACGCATGAAATGGCTGTTTTTCCTGCTTCTACTTGTCAATATCGGTGTTTTCATCTGGACCTATCCACAGCAGCCGGTTTCCCGGAACGGCCACCTGAGCTCTGATGGGGTTGCAACCTTGATCCTGCTGAGTGAAGTGCCGGAAGAGACTGAACCACAATCTGAGCAGAAGTCCGACATCCTGAACGATCTGCCGGTTGAGGTAACAGAAGAACCTGCAACGCCCTCCGCTTCTGAGGAGAGCTTAACTCCAAGGCCTGAGCCTGCTCAGACAATAGTGGCTGATAGCGGGGAGATCTCTGGGGAAGTGACGCCTGAACCTGCCCTGGAGAAAGATTTAGAAGAGGAGAAACAGGAGGCTGAACCTCCTGCTGTTGCGGCTTTGGAACCCCAGGTTTCGAAGCCCATTATTCCTCCAGTAGAGGAGATAGTCACTACGGATGAGCCTGGGAAAGTCCTCGTCGATACCACTACCTGTGTCAGTATTGGCCCACTGCCCAAGCGTGCCATGGTGGATACACTATCCATCAGGCTATTGGCTATGGACGTAAAAACACGGCTGAAGACTGAGTCCGTGAAAGAGCAGGCCGGCTACTGGGTGGTGGTTCCCCCACAGAAAGATCGTGCTGCCGCTGTAGCCACAGTAAAAAGATTGAAAGGTGCCGGTGTTACGGATCTCTGGCGATTTACCAGCGGTGAACTTGCCCATGCCATCTCTCTGGGACTCTTTCGAAATGAAGACCGGGCAGAGGCCAGAAAAAAGCTGATCGCAGATAAGGGTTTTGATGTCGAGATTCGACCAAGAGTGAGAAAACAGTCCTCTTATAGACTTGAATATGGCTATAAGAATACTCCCCCTATTTCGAATGATAAGTGGGGGAGCCTCACACAAGCTTTTCCTGGAATCGAGCGCAATGTGATTGATTGTGGAAACGTTGCCACATCCGGCATAAAAGAATAGAATCCCCGATCCAACGCCGGCGTAGCTCAGTTGGTAGAGCAGCTGACTTGTAATCAGCTTGTCGGGGGTTCGACTCCTCTCGCCGGCTCCAATAAAATCAAAGGCTTACAGAAATTCCGCTTCGGTGGATTTTTGTGTGTAGACGCAATGTAGACGATTCGTGGCCCAAGTGTTACAAATCTAAGGCGTCTGATTTCGTGCGGAAATATGTGAAGTAAATGCCGTTATTGATCCATAAATAATATTTATAATGTGGATGCAAAAATTCTATTTGACTTGATTTGACATATCCTTGCAATATGCGCTTCTAATAGCAGATGCATACTCCATCCATTCAATTAAGAAGCCTGTAAATGCTACGCTACTAAGTATCATTGTTTCAGTGGGTTCCATTGAGCGGGATTTGCTTCTATTGCCCCGTCAGTTGGTAGAGCGATAGGAAAAAGGAAAATATATGCCTAACATAGTGCTTGGATTGCTCTATCTTGTGTCTGCGCTTCTAATTTTTTCTATCATGGTCGGCATTGTACAGCACATGCTCAGAAAGCGCGCAGTTTCGCGCTTAACTGCTGGCATGAGCTCAGGCGTATTCATTGCGCATGGGATGGTTATCGACCCAGAAACCGGCCTTGTTTCTGGCCAAAAGAAAGCGTCCTTACAAGCGTATTCTCGTTTCTAAAACTAGAAATCAAGCTTTTCTGAAGGTCCCTATTTGGATGTGGGGGTCGTTTCGCGTGCGCGTATGAACAAAAAGACTTTTTCTGAAGAATATATTGGCTGGGTGCCGTGTCTGTCGGGTGATATGTTTTTCCGATATACGGAGCCAGGTCTTGCTGATTTTGATGTTGTTGCAATCAATTACCATGCACGGGATATGTGTTCTGGTGAAGGTGGATCAAGGTACATAATTGCCACGTCCGTTTATGACTGGAAGGATTCCGGTGATCCTGGCCAGCATGGCTGGTTTCGTGTAGTTGTTACGGGAAAAAGAAGTTACCGGGAGAATCTTAAAGGGAGGGTTTATTTTATTTCGGATATACGGAAAAGAGGAGGGTCAAGCAAAGATTTTCCAGAAAAAGAAAGGGATTTAATGTGTGGCATTTATAATTTAAAGCGGAGCGTTGATGTTGCATTGCCAGTGATTGAACGAGGCTCTTACAGTGAAGAAAAAAAGCTTTCAGAGTTACTGGATAATGCTGTATCTATAGGCCCAAATGGAATTATGGATGATGTGGGTTTTAATATTGATTATGCAGTTAACTTGATAGATGAAAAATTTTTGTATGCGGTAGATTTTGAAATTGACCGTAATGGGATAACAAATTTAAAGTACGATCCATCTTATGCCGATGGTGTTGAACTGAAAGGAGACAAAGACAAGCTGGCGAAGCTGCATTATCATTGCTACTCGCTTACTAGGCAGGCCTTTTATTATCTTAAATATTTATTGCACAAACATACGCATCATGACCACTCAAATGATAGTCTGACAACTATTCATCTAAAAAATGACGATCCTCATTGTGATGCGAGTGTTGATTAGGGATTTGAAGCGTGGCTTAGTAGATCTAAAGCGTGCAGGTAAGTTTGATAAGCGTGATGT
Source organism: Gammaproteobacteria bacterium (ex Lamellibrachia satsuma) (assembly GCA_019623805.1). Taxonomy (NCBI): domain Bacteria; kingdom Pseudomonadati; phylum Pseudomonadota; class Gammaproteobacteria; species Gammaproteobacteria bacterium (ex Lamellibrachia satsuma). The sequence continues at coordinate 1,576,609 of CP053680.1, read as the reverse complement.
GGCAGGTATTGCAACATATGGAAAATCGTTAGTTACATCATGTCATACTAGTGGCTATTTTGATAAGGCAGATAATGGTGAGAGTTTGTGCCTTAAGGCACAAACAAGTTACTTTTCAAATCTTTCCGAATCGATTTTGCTTAGAAATGATGAGCATTCACCACTAAGAAATAAGCTTAAGTCTTTTTTTACGACTGTTCATCAATCGCTTTCTTTGGTTTTCTTGTTTGTCACTCCATTGCTGTTGATTGCCCTGAAAGGAAAGGGAGCTAATGGGGAGCTTGGGGAATGTAAGAAATTTTCACTTTCGGATGATGGCCTGGATGGGTATTTTGTAAATTATTTGACGTGCGTCACGAATGGAGATTATGGATACATTTTTGATACGTATCTTTTCTTTATTCTTTCGGCATTATTGGCTGGCTTGTTGCTACAAGAAAAAATAACATTTCAAAGTTTTGTTTACCGTTTTTCCGGGTATCTATCACGTAACGCACGCTATGCTTGCCGCCCTGCATGGAGGGTAGACTTAGTATTGGTTCAAGGGATGAATTCTGTAAGGCTGGGGTTGAGGTGGCTGTATCGCACGCTTGAATTTTTTGTTTCGGCCCCTGTTTATTATTTATTGTGGACAATAGTGCTGGGTGGTTTAGGGTTTGTTTTTACTGAATTATTTGCAAGCGGAATCAGTCTGATTATGGATGCGCTGAATGTGGGTTAGAAATAATGTAGATGACCTCACTAGATGCTTTCATAAATAGGTGGGGTTCTGCAAGTGGAACGGAGCGTTCCAACTGCCATTTATTTATCACTGAACTCTGCGATCTGCTTGAATTGCCCCGTCCTGATCCCGCTGGCAATGCCAATGAAGAGAACGGATACGTCTTCGAGCGCCGTGTAGACTTTCTCCACGGCGACGGCAGTCAAAGTCGGGGGTTTATCGACCTCTACCGCCGTGGCTGCTTCGTGCTGGAGGCAAAACAGACCGGCAAGGCTATCGGTAGTGGTGTCTGGGATGATGCCATGCTGCGCGCCCATGGGCAGGCGGTACAGTATGCGCGAGCTCTGCCAGAGCAGGAGGGACGACCTCCATTCGTGATTGTTACCGACGTAGGCCGCACTATTGAACTCTATAGCGAGTTCAGTCGCAGCGGCGGGGCCTACATCCCCTATCCTGATCCACAGTCCCACCGCATCCATCTCGATGATCTGCAAAACGAGACGATCCGTGAGCGCCTACGCAGCGCTTGGCTCGATCCCCTTTCCCTCGACCCCACCCGCCAGTCTGCCCGCGTTACCCGCGAAATCGCCACCCGCTTGGCAAAATTGGCGGAGGCCTTGGAAGGGGCCGGAGATAGCCCGGCCCAAGTAGCAGCGTTTCTCATGCGCTGTCTGTTCACCATGTTCGCCGAAGACGTGGGGTTGATGCCTGAGCGCAGCTTTACCGACCTACTCGAAAGCCTGGTCGACAACCCTCAGCACTTTCCGCCGCTGGTGCAGGAACTCTGGCAGACGATGAACCACGGCGGTTTCTCCGCCTCGGTGCGTGCAGACCTGTTACGCTTCAACGGCGGCCTGTTTGCCGATCCCACTGCACTGCCGCTCAACTCGAAACAGATCCGTCTGCTTATCGAAGCGGCGCGGGCCAACTGGAAGCATGTTGAGCCTGCTATCTTCGGCACCCTGCTTGAGCGCGCCCTTGACCCCGAAGAGCGCCACCGCCTGGGTGCCCACTACACCCCTCGCGCTTACGTCGAACGGCTGGTGATGCCCACTATTATCGAACCCTTGCGCGCTGACTGGCAGGACGTGCAGGCCGCCGCACTCACCCTCGATCGCAAAGGCAAACACAACAAAGCAGTAGATCAAATCAAGACCTTTCATCATCGACTATGTGAAACTCGCGTGCTAGATCCTGCCTGTGGCTCTGGTAACTTTCTCTACGTCACACTGGAACACCTTAAACGACTCGAAGGGGAAGTGCTAAATGCTCTGGTAGATATCGGCGAGACCCAAGGTCTGCTCGATCTGCAGGGGGTCACCGTTGATCCTCACCAGATGCTAGGTCTGGAGACTAACCCCCGTGCCGCCCGCATAGCAGAAAGCGTGCTTTGGATCGGCTATCTACAATGGCACTTCCGCACTCGGGGTGATGTGCGTCCGCCTGAACCAGTACTGCGTGATTTCCACAATATCGAATGCCGGGACGCTGTACTCGCTTGGGATAAAATCGAATATGTAACCGACGAAGTGGGCCACCCGGTCACCCGTTGGGATGGGCTGACCTACAGGACCCACCCGGTCACCGGTGAGCTTGTGCCAAACGAGAATGCCCAAGTGCCACTGGAAAACTATATCAATCCCCGCAAAGCGGGCTGGCCTGCGGCTGATTTCGTGGTCGGTAATCCCCCTTTCATTGGCACCGCTCGGATGCGACAGGCACTAGGTGACGGTTACGTTGAAGCTTTGCGCATGACCTATCCTCGTATTCCTGACTCTGCCGACTTCGTCATGCACTGGTGGCATCATGCCGCCGACTTGACGCGGGAGGGGAAAATCAGGCGTTTTGGATTGATTACCACTAACAGCCTGCGCCAGACCTTCAACAGAGTACCACCTGGAACAGAAAAAGCCGCTGTCGTTGCGCTTCGCCATCCCTGATCATCCCTGGGTCGATAGCGCTGATGGTGCAGCGGTTCGGATTGCCATGACTGTAGCGGAAGGAGGTGAAGGGAAAGGGGTGCTAAATACGTTGATTACAGAACAGGAGAGCCAAGTAGAAGGGATCGATGTAAAACTGGAATCATGTGTTGGAAAGCTTTTTTCAGATCTGAAAATAGGAGTAAATGTTGTAGGTGCAGCGGTGCTCAACTCAAACAGTCAACTGAGTAGTCGAGGGGTTATGCTCTTCGGTTCCGGCTTTATCGTCACTCCGAATCAAGCAGAGCAATTGGGATTAGGGCGCATCCCCGACCTGGAACGACACATTCGTGAATACCGTAATGGCCGAGACCTAACGCAGACTCCACGAAAGGTGATGGTTATTGACCTCTTTGGACTAACTGCCGAAGAAGTACGTAAGTGTTTCCCAGAGGTTTATCAGTGGATATATCAGCGGGTAAAACCGGAGCGCGAACATAATCGGGATAAATGGATCAGTGCTAATTGGTGGTTACATGGGAGGCCAAGATCTAAATTTCGGCCTGCACTGCGGGATGTAACCCGCTATATCGCTACCGTAGAAACCAGCAAGCATCGCTTCTTTCTCTTTCTCGACAAGATCATTCTCCCGGATAATATGCTAGTGAATATTGCATTGGAGAGCGCTTTTCACTTGGGCGTGTTGTCGAGTCGCCTGCATGTTTCTTGGGCATTGGCGGTGGGTGGTAGATTAGGCGTAGGTAATGACCCTCGTTACAATAAAACTCGCTGTTTTGAAACCTTTTCTTTTCCCGATTCCAATCCCAAACTCCAAATGCGAATCGGTGAATTGGCAGAGCAGCTTGATGCCCATCGCAAACGTCAACAGTTACTGCACGCTGGTCTGACCCTCACTGGCATCTACAACGTACTGGAAAAACTTCGCCGTGGCGATGAACTGACGAAAAAGGATAAACAGATCCACACACAGGGTCTGATCTCGGTGTTGGCCCAACTGCACGACGAACTCGATGCTGCCGTGCTTGAAGCCTACGGCTGGTCTGATCTCACCCCAGCCCTAGTGGGAAAACCCGGCGGCACCACTCCTTATCCAGAAAAGACAGCCGAACAGGCCGAAGCAGAGGAGCTGTTGCTACAGCGGCTGGTCGACCTCAACACAGAACGGACCTCCGAAGAGCAGCGTGGCATTGTCCGCTGGCTGCGCCCAGCGTTCCAGAATCCTGGCGGCGAGCAGACCGAACAGGCGGGATTGGAGGCAGTGACGACCACATCTTCCAAAGCAGCAACCAAAGGTAAACCATCCTGGCCCAAGGCGATTCCAGAACAAGTGCAGGCGGTGCGCAGTGCCCTTGCCGCTCAGTCCGCCCCAATTAGTGCCGAACAACTTGCCCGCAGTTTTAAACGTGCCCGCACTGATCGCGTCGGAGAACTGCTTGATACCTTGGTCTCTCTGGGGCAGGCTCGCCACACCGAAAAGGGCGGCTATCTCGCCGGATAATCATGGTACGCCGAAAATATATTTGTCCGAAATGCGGCCGACGCACCGGCGCAAATATCTTCTATGGAATGCCTGTTTGGGATCGTGTGGCAGATGATGTAAACGATGGCTATCTGGTGATCGGTGGTTGTGACTGGCCGATCGACGGTCCAGAACGTCAGTGCACAGTGTGCGGTCACCAGTGGCGAATCAACAGGCGCAGACCAGCAGATCCGCTGGCGCTTGAACCAGTACCAGAGTATTTCCGTTTTGAAATCGGTGGTTTTAGCGAGGGTTATCAACGTCTGAATTGGGAGAACGATGAATTGTATTTCCAGTCCTTCGGATCTCTTTCGTACTGTCCAGAATTATTACTCAATGACTGGCAGCGTTTATGGATTTACCTATACGATAAAGGAGTCGACCTCTGGGGCTGGAAGGGAAGCTATAACAATCTCCTGATTCTCGATGGCACACAATGGCAACTGCAGATTAAGCAGGGCGGATATCAAAAATTATGCTCGGGAAGCAATGCCTATCCGAGAGGTATTGACCACCAGCCTAAAAACAGCCAACCGTTCATGACGCTGCTCAATGGCTTGGCTGAGTTGACCAATAATCAAATCCTGTTCCAACTATAGTGCTCACGAGGTGCTATAGGGTTCAGGTTACCCTATAGGGGGGCACCTATAGATTTGGCAATATTCATGTTTTTTATCGATGCCAACCAATCAACTACCCACTTTTTCGCTGGACGTTTTCGCTGCTTCCATCCTTTTGATTCAGCCCAGATCATAAAACGATCAAGGCTATCAATGTCCGTGGCAACAACATGACATCTCCCATACCAGAATTTTTGTTTTTTTAGTTCGTGACGAATTGTACTCAACCGTTTTAGCGCTTGTTTCTTTGCAACTGCACCGCTATAAGACAGTGACTTTAATTTTTCTATGGCTGCATTTTTAGCCCTGCGGATCGGATTCAGTTTATTCCGCTGCTTATGGCGTGCCTTGGCAATACATTCTCCCAACACGCCCCATTCCATATGTGTCAGGGTTTTCCACGCTGGCGCGCGGGAACATTGGGCAATCCCGTATCTGTTGCCTCGAACAAGCCCTTGATCATTCGTATTGTCACCTTTTGTGAGATATTTTGCCGCTTTCGCAAGATAATATCCGGCAGCAGACCGATCACGAAGCCGTTCGAGATGGGCAAATCCTTGACCCCACAATCGCTCAAGCCTTCGAGCCCATGGCTGGAAAAACTTTTTTGGGACAGCCCATCGAATCAGTAGATGCACATGGGGATTACGCTCTCCGTTCTCGTTAAGCGGATTTTCAGCCACCCAAAGATAATCAAACCTATAGGTATATCCTGGACCTATAGGTATATAATCGGCTTCTTTATTGGTTTCAACCCTATAGGGTCCGAAGGCTATAGGGTTATATTTAATGCCTTCTTTGGTTTCTTTGGTCGCACTAACCCTATAGGGTGCAACCCAGCCTCTGGTATACATTTTTTTCGCTGCATCAAGAAACCGGCTGACCTCATGAGCAATTGTGGTTCCCCAGAGCACAGTGACGCCTGCTATTGGTATCGTGGGATCGGCTTGATATCTGAACTTTCCAGTTTTAGACCAGGAAACTGGGCAGAATGGACCTTCAGGATACTGATTTGTCATTCTGGTTCGTGCCGCAGTATCAAAAGTCAGCGTAACAAAGGTAGAGTAGCCACCGCGCTTGAGATAAACATACCGGCAGCTGTCTTCTATTTTTCTTCGGCCGCCATCTGATAGCTTGTCGGTAATACGCTGGCCTGATTGCTGAGGGGGAGGCTGTCGAACTGGCGGCTCAGTTATACAGCTCAGTCGCCATTCGCCTGACCACTCCCGGTGAGAAAGCCGGGCATAGGTGCCAGGTGATTTTACAGACAGGACCGGGTATTCGGTTTCCAGACGACCGAGCCATTCTCCCTGATCTGAGATGAGATCACAGGGGCGTGTCGGATATTTGGTGCCTCTGTCTAGACTAGAGTCGGCATTCGCTTCGCTCACGACCGCCCCCGGTGGTCGGAAGTGGAGTGGCGAATCTGAGCCTCTATATAGGCATCGAGGTCTGCCTGACGATAGCGGACTGCCCGTGCGCCTACCCGGACAAACGGAATCCGCGCTCCTGCCCATCGATCTCGTTCTAAAAATGCTTTGCTGACGCCAAGAAAGCTGGCCGCGCTTGCGGTGTTGAGTAATTGCTGTGACATAGTTACCTCCAATAAACTGGGGGTAACTCTGGTAGCTATTGAGTGGAATAAATAGAGCGTGAGCACGCAGCTGCCGTACCGCTACGTGCTGGTGTAGTACCTCTGCGCGCAGAGGTACTATTCAGACTATAGATTTTCTGGTATTGCGGGTAGCTCTCCAGTTTTTTTGAACTGTCTCCAGCCTTTTAGCAGCATTCTGATTTTGTTTTCCTTGTGTTTCCATGCACCTTCGAAATCTTTTGCAGGATCTGGAGCATCTTCTTCAAGAAATTCAGCATAATATTCATTAGCGGCATGTGTCTGGTTAAATCGTTCTCCGTGGTTGAGTGCAGGAATATAGCTTTCCTGACACCATCGAATAAAATCCCGCTTAATCTTATTGGTATCTTTGTTTTTATGAATAGCTGCTTTTTTATTGTTTAAGTGGATTTTTTCTTTTGTAACCTCATCAGGTATTTGAGCGCTGAGTTCCCGCTCCTGAAGTAATTGCGCAATGCCTAATGCCTCAGTTGCATCTATGATGTAATCCCCAATATGGCAGCAGGTCGACAATTCCCGAATGCCTGCATCTTGTTCCTCAATCTGATAGCTCCACTTTGTCGCTAATTGTGCTTCACCAATGAGTGCGAGGGCCAGTGCGGAAAAATATTCTGACCATTTAGCATTGGGTATCTCACTTTGGCCACTGATTTCAAAATCATTCATCAACCGTAACAGGGTATAACCTGGTGTAGACCAAGCGTGTTCAGTATTAGATTGGTGCTGAAAGGAAGGCAGACCTGCTTTCTCTCCAAGTTCTGCTTCTTTAGCGTCCCATTCAAAATCATGCTCCAGCATGACGCCTTCCAGTCCCGGTGCATCACCACGTTTCTCTCTGTGTTCCTGCTTCATTTCCTCAATATAGGATTGGAGTAAGGTGGGTTTTGCGAACATGAAATTGATGGAATCGACCATGAATATGATCTCTTCGCGTGTACGGCCTTTCAGGATGCGCCGTGCTCGATTGGCCAGGGTATCTGATCGAATATTGTAATGTTGTTGTGGCTGTCCGTTTAGTGGATCAAAAATCTCAAACGGGCTGAGTAGTTGGTTACTTTCCATGAACAATACCTTACGTATACATACGTTGAATCAGAGAGCTAACGTTTCCAAACTGGGGATTGAACACCTATCGCTTAGCATTTGTAATTGGCACAACATTTCGCACCCCTGCAATGCCCCTTATTGTTGGTATTTGATCACTAAAAGTAACGTATCCGTAACGTAGGCACTCTATAAATGCTTACGTTGTTGCATCGGTATGATAGTTGCCGGATTGGTCTGTCCAATGGCTTCCTTCAGAAAATCCGACACCTGTTGAACAGGTCCCCGAAAACGTTCTACATCGGTGATGATATAGCCGTCGGTCACATCGTACCCCGACCGGTGGTTAAGCAGGCGCTTAATTGTGGTGCGGGAAAAATCCATCATATCGAGGACGGTAGCATAGGTACGCCGCAGATCGTGGATATTGAACTGGATGCCAGATTCTTTGATGACATGATTCATCTGCCGCCGGGGTTCCACCATATGGCTTTTTCCGTCCCTGCCCGGAAAAACATAGTCATTTACGGCCATAAGTTGCCGCGCCTGCAAGATCATTAAGACATGATCGGATAGAGGCAGGGTGAAAGAGTGATGATTTTTGGGGTCGGGTATCACCAAGGTTCGCTCAAGCAGATCTACATCAGACCAGCGCAATTTGATGGTCTCACTAAAGCGCAGGCCGGTGAAGAGCGCCATTTCCAGAAAATCGGCGACTACAAAGGCGCTGGTGGGCTTTTCCGGTGTGCGAAGAGATTTTACCGCTTGATACCAGGCGGGTAATTCGTGGACCTTGATGACTGTTTTGCGCCGTTCCACCCGATACCAGGCACGTGTGTGGTTGAGGATTTCCACGGGGTTATAAGGGAGGATAGAGAGACCCTGCCCATCATCGTAGTGGTGCTTGGCGAAATTGAGCACTGATTTCAGGGTGCGGAAGACGGCATTGGCTTGGGCTTTAGCCCCGCGCTCACCAATTTCCCGATGGCGTCGGGTCACCATATGCTTTGTGATGACGGTAATCGGTTTGTTGAGCCAGTCACCCAAATGGTGCTCCAAGTGGTAAGTGTAGTCCTTGAGGGTGTTTGGACTGAGCTGCTTACGGGCCTTTTTAAAGTCCGCAAAGGTCTGGGCCAGGGTAATGGCCCGTGCCTGACGGGATTTACGCTCCGCCGCTGGATTGATGCCCATGGCGATCTTGCCTAGGGTCTTTTGTGCCTCCTGACGGGCCTGCTCGACCGTGAGTTCACCAAAGCGCCCCAAGGTCTGTCGGCGGACCTTGCCCTCCACCCGCTTTTCCACGATGAAGGATTTGGTGCCCCGATCGGTGATGCGCAGGCCAAAACCTGACAATACACTGTCCCGCAGAAAAATCTGTTTTTTACCCTTAGGTGGGATGGCGCTGTCGACCACCCGTTTGGTCAGTTTGATCGGCTGATTGGTTAAAAATGTAGACACAATGTAGACGCTCCGTATCAAGTTACTGAGGAGAGTCTAAAGTGTAATCAAAGAAAATAGCAAGTAAAAACAACGGGTTTAAAAGAATTTAAAAGAAGGTCAAAATTCTTCAAACAGGTGGGTAAAATAACTTGTAATCAGCTTGTCGGGGGTTCGACTCCTCTCGCCGGCTCCAAATTTTGCTCTTATTCTCCGATGCAGGGCTGTTTATGCATCTCTGCGCGTTCATGGATTATATAAGAAGAAAGCCCGCACCAATCCCTGGAGCGGGCTTTCGAGGTCGACACCTTCCTTTGTGCCTGATCACAGATCACATCCCTGTCTGTAACCTTAAAACAAGGCGGGACTTCCATGCCCCCTCCGAAGTTCATCGGTCGTCCTTGTTGGGAATTAATATACTACCGGGGACTGGGAACACCTATCAGGAAAATCTGCGCCCCTTGTAGGAATAATCTGAAACTATAGGCAAAAATTTAGTCGTGGGTCAGTCGACCTGAGTCGTCTTTTTCTCGATAGTGTACGGTACTGCTCAGAAAGTACCGCCGGCAATGGAGAACTGTGTGTCGTAGAGCTTTTTATAGGTTCCTCCCATCGCCATCAGTTCCTGGTGGGTTCCTGACTCTACGATGCGTCCCTCGCTAAGCACCAGGATTCGGTCGGCGTGTTCGATGGTAGAGAGACGATGGGCGATGATCAGCGTGGTGCGGTTGCGGGTAAGGGTGGCAAGTGCCTCCTGAATGAACCGCTCCGATTCATTGTCCAGGGCTGAGGTTGCTTCATCGAGGATCAGGATAGGGGCGTCCTTGAGCAAAGCCCGGGCGATGGCCAGTCGCTGGCGCTGTCCCCCTGAAAGACGTACACCGTTTTCGCCGATCAGGGTGTCGAGTCCCTGGGGCATCTCCTCAATGAACTCGATGGCGTGGGCGTTGGTCGCTGCGCTAACCACCGATTCCCGATCGGTACCGCGCATCTCGCCATAGGCGATGTTCGCCTCAACGGTGTCGTTGAACAGGGTGACATCCTGACTGACCAGGGCGATGTTGCTGCGCAGGGAAGCAAGGGTGACCTCCTGTATATCCTCTCCGTCCAAAAGGATGCGGCCTCTGTCGAGATGATAGAAACGGGGAATCAGGTTTGCCAGGGTGCTCTTGCCTCCCCCTGATGGGCCGACCAGGGCGATGTTCTCTCCAGGTTCGATGGTCAGGCCGATGTCGTCCAGGGCCTTTCGGTCACTGCCCCCGTAAGTGAAGGTGACGTGGTCGAAGTCAACTCTGCCGCTAAGTTGTTTGACCTTGGTCGTGCCTTTGTCCTCTTCGGGTATTTCATCCACCAACTCGAACATGCTTTCCGCAGCAGCCAGTCCCCGTTGAAGAACGCTGTTGATGCCGATGAGTTTTTTCAGTGGAGAGAGCAACATTGCCATTGCTGCGATAAAGGAGACGAAAGATCCAACGGTGACCTTATCATCCAGGGATTGCAGGGCTGCAAAATATACTACCGCAGCCAGACCCAGTACCAGAATGAACTGCCCCACTGGCGAGCTGAGGGCGGCAGTGGCCTGGTGTTTCACGTTATAGCGCCGTAGCCAGTTGCTGATCTGTTGGAAACGGTCGTACTCATAGATTTGGCCGCCAAAAAGTCTTACCACCTTGTTGCCCTGTATCGCCTCTTCCAAGACATGGGTCATCTCCCCCATCGTCTGCTGAATCGAGCGGTTGATATCGCGTATGCGTTTGCCGATAAATTTCACAATCAGTGCGATGATCGGCACCAGCACGGAGACGAATAGTGTCAGTTGCCAATTCAGGTAGAGCATCAGCCCCAGCAGTCCAAGGATAGACACCGAATCCCGCACCAGTACCACCAGCACTTCGGTGGAGGCGGCGGCGACCTGCTCCACGTTATAGGTAACCTTCGACAACACAACGCCGGTGGGGTTGTTGTCGTAGTAACGGTTGGGCAGTACCAACAGTTTGCGGAACATTTCGTTGCGCAGATCCATGACGACCCGGGTGGAGACCGCAGTCATGGCCATGGTGCTGGCATAAGAGGTGAAGCCGCGCACCACAAACAGGCCGATTAAGGCGAAAGGCATCAGCTTGATGGTATCCAGATCCTTCTCCACGAAACTGCCGTCGAGCAAGGGTTTCAGCAGTGCCGGCAGCAGCGGCTCAGTGAGTGCCAGCAGAATAGTGAAGAAGATGGCCAGGACGAAGATCCGGCGGTAGGGCTTCACATAGCTCAACAGCCTGAAATAGAGCTTGTTGCCGGTCATCGGGTCTCCTGAAAACAGCCGCAGGAGAACCTTCTGCGGACGATATGAAAAAAGGTATGGTTGGTAAGTGGCTGATTTTACCCGCCGGACCGGTTAATCGCCAGAACGGCGATACTGCTATGTTATGATGCGCCTGTTTACTCAACTCGGTTTCAGCCCCATGTCCATAGATATTCCAGCGTTTGATCAGGCCCGTATTCTGGTGGTGGGGGACGTGATGCTCGACCGCTACTGGCACGGCGATACTGCCCGTATCTCACCCGAAGCGCCTGTCCCTGTGGTGCGTGTCGGTGAAGAGGAACAGCGCCCAGGTGGTGCCGGCAATGTGGCGCTCAATATCGCAGCTTTGGGCGGGAGTGCAGTGCTGGCCGGGTTGATCGGAGACGACGAACCGGGGCGAGCGTTGACGGATATCCTCGATGCTGCCGGTGTTACCTGCTGTTTTGAACCTTTAGATGGGTTTCCGACGATCACCAAACTGCGGGTGATCAGTCGGCATCAGCAACTCATCCGGCTCGATTTTGAAGATGGCTTTCCAGCAACCGGCAGCGAGGTGCTGCTGGAGAGCTGTCGCCGACTGATTGCTGGCGTTGATCTGCTCGTGCTCTCCGACTACAACAAAGGGACACTACACAATATTCGTGAATTGATAGCGCTGGCAAGGGAAGCCGGAAAGCCGGTGTTGGTCGATCCAAAAAAAGAGGATTATGAGCTCTATCGCGGCGCGGCTCTGGTCACGCCGAATCTCTCCGAATTTGAAGCCGTGGTGGGCAAGTGCGAGGATCAGGATGAACTGGTAGCGCGTGGTCATGATCTGCTGCAACGCTATGAACTCGATGCACTGTTGATTACCCGTGGCGAGCAGGGCATGACCCTGTTGCAGCAGGGGTTGGAGCCGCGCCACATGCCGACCCACGCCCGTGAGGTTTTCGATGTGACCGGCGCCGGTGACACAGTCATCTCAGTGCTGGCGGCAGGCATGGCGGCCGGACTTGCCCTCGACACTGCAACGCATCTATCCAATGTGGCTGCCGGTGTGGTGGTTGGAAAGCTGGGTACCGCTTCGGTTACCGAAGATGAGCTGAAGATGGCCCTGATGGAGCACCACGTCACCCATCGCGGTGTGGTGGGTGAAGATCAATTGGTGCGGTTGATGCGTATCGCCCGCATGCAGGGAGAGCAGATCGTCGTCACCAACGGCTGTTTCGATATTCTGCATCCGGGCCATGTCACCTATCTGGAAGAGGCGAGCCGTCTTGGAGACCGCCTTGTGGTTGCGGTAAATGTGGATGAAACTGTGCGTCAGTTGAAAGGTGACGGCAGGCCGGTCAACGGGTTGGATCATCGTATGCATGTGTTGGCGGCGCTCGCTTGTGTCGACTGGGTGGTGCCCTTTAGTGAAGAGACACCGGAGCGGCTCATCTGTCGTCTGAAGCCCGATTTTCTGGCGAAAGGCGGGGACAATGATCCGGATAAGATTCCTGGTGCGGCCTGTACCCGCGAGGCGGGTGGCGAGGTAAGAGTCTTGACCTATGTGGATGGGATTTCGACGACGAAGATTGTGGAGTCGATTCGGCAGCAGTAGGGTTTTGCGTTGCCATGCAGCGGCATAAACAAACGACCAATGAAAACCCTCGAAACCGACATAATAATCTTCGGCGGCGGTATCGCCGGACTCTGGATCCTGGGCCGTCTGCACCAGGCGGGCTACCGCTGCCTGCTGCTTGAATCCGGCTGCATCGGCGGGGTTCAGACGCCAGCCTCCCAAGGCATCATTCACGGCGGCACCAAGTATGCCCTGACCGGCAAGCTGACCGGATCATCCCAGGCGATCCGGGCGATGCCCGGTATCTGGCGTGACGCACTGGCGGGTCATGGGGAACTCGACCTTTCGGCAGTGCGTATCCTCTCTGATCACCAGTATCTCTGGTCCACCACAGGGCTGGTCTCCCGCATGGCCGGCTTCTTTGCCGGCAAGGTGATGCAGAGTCGTATTGGTGAGGTCGAAGGGGAAAACCGTCCAAGACTGTTTCAGGATACGGCCTTCAAAGGCCATGTCTATCGGCTGGAGGAGCCGGTGTTGGATGTAGCCTCGCTGGTGAAGGAACTGTTTCGTCAGTATGGCAGATATACGCTACAGATCGACTGGCCTGATGGCATCAAATTCGATGTGGCCAATCAACGGGTGCTGTTGGGAGACAAGGGTGAAAAGCTGCAGATCAGGAGCCGCAGAACGCTGCTGGCAGCAGGTGCCGGGAATGAAGCGCTCCTGCGGGAGTTGGGATTGGAGCAGCCTGCCATGCAGCGCCGGCCACTACGGATGGTGATGTTGCGGGGGAACCTGCCGCCGCTTTTCGCTCACTGCCTCGGGGCCGGTGCCAACCCGCGCCTTACCATCACCAGCTATCCGCTGGCGGGCGGTGATCACGTCTGGTACCTGGGGGGAGATATTGCAGAAGAGGGGGTGGAACGTTCCGCGCAGGCACAGGTTAGTGCCGCAAAACGTGAGTTACAGGCACTGATGCCCTGGGTGGATCTCTCTGCCGTCGAATGGTCGACACTAGAGGTTGATCGGGCGGAGCCTCGCCAGCCAGGCGGCAAACGGCCGGACAGCAGTTTTCTCGAACAGCTGCAGGATGTGATGGTGGCCTGGCCGACCAAGCTGGCGTTTGCCCCGCGTCTGGCGCAGCAGGTTATCGACCGAATGCAACAGGATGGGATATCCCCTTCAAAGGGCGAACTGAAGATTCCCGAAGGCTGGCCCCGGCCGCCGGTGACAAGGTTGCCTTGGGAGCAGGAACGACAATGGTTTTGAGGCCCCTCGGCAGTACCGGTATCCAGGTCAGTCCACTCGGCTTGGGAACGGTGAAATTTGGCCGCAACGAGCAGGTCAAGTACCCCAGTTCATTCGAGATTCCGGACGACAATGCGGTGCGGGACCTTCTCGCTCTAAGCCATGAACTTGGTATCAACCTGATAGATACCGCCCCCGCCTATGGCAATAGTGAACAACGATTGGGGCGGCTGCTGCCGGGATTGAGGGATGAATGGGTCATTGTGACCAAGGTCGGCGAGACTTTTGAAAAAGGTCATTCCAGTTTTGATTTTTCCGCCCGCGCCACCCGCGAGAGTATCGAACAGAGCCTGCGGTCTCTGCGGACGGATTATCTGGATGTGGTGCTGATCCACTCCCACGGCGGTGATCTGGAGATACTGCGGCAGGAGGATGTGCTGGAGACCCTGCGTGATCTTCAGCGCCGGGGGCTGGTGCGTGCCATCGGTATGTCGAGCAAGACGGTGGAGGGGGGACTGCTGGTGGTGCAGGAGTGCGATCTGGTGATGGCCACCTGCAACCCGGATTACAATGACGAGTTGCCGGTGCTGGAAGCAGCGGCCAAGGCCAACAAAGGCGTGTTGGTGAAGAAGGGGCTGATGAGTGGTCACGTTAAAGGGGCGGAAGGTGTGTCTCGTTCCATGGCGTTCATCTTCTCTCAGCCCGGGGTGAGCAGTATGATTGCCGGCACTATCAATCCGGCACATCTTCGCTCCAATGTAGCCGCACTTGAAGCAGTACTGGGTGAGACCTGATGCGAAACATCTACTCCCTGCTGCTCTACCTGATTATGCCGCTGGTAGTGGTGCGCCTCTACTGGCGCAGCCTCAGGAGCCCCGCTTATCGGGAGCGCTGGCTGGAGCGGTTTGGGTGGTTTGACTCGCCGGTCAGTGACGGCTGTATCTGGTTGCACGCGGTCTCAGTGGGTGAGGTACAAGCGTCAGCCCAGCTGGTGAGGCGGCTTCTTGCCGACTATCCAGGATTGCCGCTGGTGATCACCACCACGACCCCGACCGGGGCGAAACAGGTTGAATCGTTGTTCGGCCAGGATGTATTTCACCACTATGCCCCTTACGATGCGCCGCTGGTGGTAAAAACTTTCTTCGACAGACTACAGCCCCGGTTGCTGATCCTGATAGAGACAGAGATATGGCCCAATCTGCTGCATGAGTGTCGGCAGAGGAGCATTCCATCGTTACTGGCCAACGCCCGCATGTCCACCCGTTCTGCGCTTCGTTATCGCCGTCTGGCCGGGCTGACAAGGGAGACCCTGCAGAATATTTCGCTGATCGCCGCTCAAGGCAAAATGGATGCAGACCGTTTTCAGGTGTTGGGTACCCGGCCTGGACAGGTGGAGGTGACCGGTAGCGTCAAATTCGACATTAAGCTGCCGGCCAGCCTGCGGGAGCAGGCGGATGTGATGCGCCGGGACTGGGGGCAGGCGCGCCCGGTTTGGGTGGCTGCCAGTACCCATGAGGGGGAGGATGAGCTGGTGCTGGCGGCGCATGCGAAGGTGCGCGAGACCTTGCCGGAGAGTCTGCTGGTTTTGGTGCCGCGTCACCCCGAACGTTTCGACCGGGTGGCTGAACTGGCTATTAGTGCAGGGTTTGATCTGGTGCGCCGGTCCGAGCAGCGTCCCTGTCGCACTGAGACAGCCGTGTTTCTCGGCGACAGTATGGGTGAACTGGCCATGTTCCTTGGGGCTGCAGACATGGCGTTTATCGGGGGTAGCCTGGTGCCCCACGGTGGGCACAACATTCTCGAAGCGGCGGCGCAGGGCGTGCCGGTTGTGTTTGGCCCGCATATGTTCAATTTTGCTGAGATCAGCCACCTGTTTCTCGACCGGGGTGCGGCGCGGGAGGTGGTGACTGCTGAGACGTTGGCAGAGGTGTCTGCCCGTTGGCTAAGTGATGCCAGCGAACGGAGCCTGGTTGGGGAAAGAGGCCGCGACCTGGTGGAACAGAATCGCGGCGCCATGCAGCGGCTGATGGGTATAGTTGCCCGACTGTTTAGTGAAACAGCCTAGAACTCAAAAGCTTCCGGTTGTGTTGTACTCTCCAGAGGCACCTGTTCTGTTTCCAGGATTATCTCTTCCCGGAACGTCGTCTCAGACTCACGGGTGATCAGCCAGGCTTCCATGACCGGCGCTGTGCCGATGATGATAAAAAGCCTGCCGCCGGGTTTGAGCTGCTGACGGAATATCTCAGCCTGGGCGCTTGTCGGCACAGAGCCGGTTACCGCAATGGCATCGAATGGCCCATCCGGACTGGGTGCGGCCATGGCGTCGCTGGTGCGTAGCAGTACGTTGCGAATCTCCAGGGCATCCAGGTTGCGCCCCGCCATTTCGGTAAAATATTTATGGATATCGATGCTGACAACGCGGTTGGCGAGTTTGGCCAGGCATGCACTGAGAAAACCGCTGCCGGTGCCGACCTCAAGTACCTGATCCCCTGGCTGGATCGCCAGTGCCTGGGTCAGTTTTGCTTCCATGCGGGGAAACATCATCGACTGGCCGTGTGCCAGAGGAATCTCAATGTCGGCATAAGCCAAGCCCTTGTAGGCATTGGGCACGAAGGTATCCCGAGGCAGGGTCAGGAACTGCCCCAGAACCTGTGGATCGAAAACATCCCAAGGCCTGATCTGCTGTTCGACCATGTTGAAGCGGGCCTGCTCAAAACCGTTCTCCACCATTGGTAGATCCCCTTTAAGAGTGCATGAAAATATGTATAACGAGCTAGCCTACGTATTTTACTCTTCGCAGGCAAGGGATCAGATGGGGCAGAAGCGTGCTTCTCTTGTCCATTGCCCGATGGCTGGGCGGTCTGGTCTACCTTGTCCGCAGGGTTGGTATTTTGCTGATGGGATCAATTGCATTCGTTTGTCCCTCCTTTATACTGTTCTCAACGTAAAGCCCGCCAGGACGGCGGGGCCGGGAGTGAATGGAACCACCGAAGAGGCGCCATGGAAGGCGACGAAAGATTATCTACATATTGTGAAGCAGTACCCAGCTAGGGGCGCCTGACGAACTCAGGCTGAGAGAGACCCTTCGAACCTGATCCGATTAATACCGGCGTAGGAAAGCTGAACGCCCACGCGCTCGCTTTCCTCCGAAATAGTTAGAGAGCAGCCACCATGAGCGCCATCCCAGAAGATTTCATCAAAAAGACCGCCAGCCTCTCAGAAGAGGTGACTCGTCCCTTTCTTAAATCGAAGAAGATCTACGTCGAGGGCTCACGCCCGGATATTCGGGTGCCGATGCGCGAGATCGAACAGGATCCCACAGCAGCCAGCTTTGGCGCAGAAGAGAACCCGCCGATCACGGTTTACGATACCTCAGGCCCCTTCACCGACCCTGAGCAGAAGATCGACCTGATGAAAGGTATGCCCGACCTGCGTTCCGGCTGGATCGACGAGCGTGATGACACCGAGCAGCTCGAAGGTCCCAGCTCCGACTATGGTCGGATCCGGCAAGGCGATGCGGAACTGGCCAATCTGCGCTTTGAACATATCCGTGCGCCGCGCCGGGCCAGGCCGGGGCAGAATGTCACCCAGATGCATTACGCCCGCCAAGGCATCATCACCCCTGAGATGGAGTTCGTCGCAATCCGCGAAAATTGCCGTCTGCAGGAGATGAGGGCCGACCCACGTTACGCCAAGCTGCTGCGTCAGCATGCCGGCGAGCCGATGGGAGCCAATATTCCTGATGAGATTTCCCCGGAGTTCGTGCGTGCCGAGATCGCTGCAGGACGCGCCATCATCCCCGCCAACATCAACCACCCGGAGATGGAACCGGTGGTCATCGGCCGTAACTTCCGGGTGAAGATCAATACGAATATAGGCAACAGCGCCATCAGCTCCTCCATCGATGAGGAGGTCGAAAAGATGGCCTGGTCGGCCCGCTGGGGTGGCGATACATTGATGGATCTCTCCACCGGCAAGAACATCCATGAGACTCGCGAGTGGATCCTGCGCAACTCTCCCGTGCCGATCGGCACGGTGCCCATCTATCAGGCGCTGGAGAAGGTCAACGGCAAGTCCGAGGATCTCACCTGGGAGATCATGCGCGACACGCTTATCGAGCAGGCGGAGCAGGGCGTCGACTACTTCACCATCCACGCCGGTGTGCTGTTGCGTCATGTGCCGCTGACGGCTGATCGTGTTACCGGCATTGTTTCCCGGGGTGGTTCCATCCTCGCCAAATGGTGTTTGGCCCACCATGAAGAGAACTTTCTCTACACCCACTTCGAGGATATCTGCGAGATCATGAAGGCCTACGATGTCGCCTTCTCTCTGGGTGACGGTTTGCGCCCTGGCTGTTTGGCCGATGCAAATGACGCAGCCCAATTCGGTGAACTTGAAGCTTTGGGTGAACTTACCAGGATCGCCTGGAAGCACGACGTGCAGGTGATGATCGAAGGCCCCGGCCACGTGCCGATGCAGATGATCAAGGAGAACATGGACAAGGAGCTGACCGATTGCTTCGAGGCGCCTTTCTATACCCTCGGTCCACTGGTCACCGACATCTCCCCCGGCTATGACCACTTCAGCTCCGGCATCGGTGCCGCGCAGATCGGCTGGTACGGCACCGCCATGCTCTGTTACGTCACCCCCAAGGAGCATCTTGGTCTGCCTAACAAGGAAGATGTGCGGGAAGGCATCATCACTTACAAGGTAGCGGCCCACGCTGCCGATCTGGCCAAGGGGTTTCCGGGCGCTCAGCTGCAGGACAACGCCATGTCCAAGGCCCGCTTCGAGTTTCGTTGGGAAGATCAGTTCGCCCTCGGCCTCGATCCGGAGAAGGCCCGCGACTTCCACGATGAGACCATGCCACACGACTCCCACAAGGTGGCTCATTTCTGCTCCATGTGCGGTCCTCACTTCTGCTCCATGAAGATCAGTCAGGAGGTGCGGGAATTCGCCGCCGAAAAGGGGATCTCTGAGATCGAGGCCCTGAAGCAGGGCATGAATGAGAAGTCGCAGGAGTTTCTGAAGAAGGGTGCGGAGATCTACAAGGAGATTTGATCCACCAATGAGTTCCTGCTGCTGATTTCTGGACAGGTGGCGCGGGTTATCCGGTTTGACTCCAGCCCCTTTTTTTCATTCTTTTGGGAAATGAAAAAACACAATGACCAGTGAAATAGACGAGGAAAATCAGGTGCTATCACCGCAAGGAGAGTCCTCTGAGAATCAATCTGAGCAGGATTGTTCTGAGTGTGAAGCGAAGGGCCATTGTCTGGGGGAGGGACTTAGTGAAGAGCAGATACAGGGGTTACGGAAGATTACCCGTACTCTCGGGCCTTTTAAGCCAGGAGAGAACATCTTCAGGGTAGAGAATAAATTCAAGTCCCTGTTTGTCATTCAGTCGGGTGCCGTCAAGATAGAAACCGCCTCTTTTGAAGGCACCAAGCTGGTAGACGGTTTCTTTTTTCGGGGTGACCTTGTGGGGCTGGAATCGATCGGTGCCCATCAATACGGCCATGATGCCATCGCATTGGAGCTGACCCTGGTTTGTGAACTCCCTTTTGACCACCTCGAGTCGCTTTGTTCGTTCGTGCCGAGGTTGCAACGGAAGTTGATGATTATCCTGGGGCAGAAGATCCGCTACACGAACGACACCATTGTGCATGGGCGCTATATGAGCGCTGAAAAGCGGTTGTTGTCTTTTCTGCAGATGCTGTGCGAAAAGAAGATCATTGAGAAGAGCGATAACACAGGCAGTGTGCAGCTGCCCATGTCAAAGGGGGATATTGCCAGTTATCTGGGTTTACGGCCTGAATCCCTCAGCCGGACACTGACCAAACTTCAGAGTGACGGTATTATCCGAAACCATACGAAGAAAATAGAATTTTTGGATATCAAGGCAATCCTGCAGCAAGTGTGCGGGTAACATGACAGTTACCGGTATCTGTTCCTGATACATCCAGGCATTGTCGGCTCTGACCACATCCTGGTTGACAGTTCAGACTGTCAACCAGGATGTGGGTTACTGTTCGGGATCACCTGTTAGATGGTCCCGGCTTTGCGTTAGCCCAACAGCGAAGGCGTCTCCCCCCCCTGTCTGCGCTTGCCGCTTCGTCTGGCGGGCTTGTTTGTGGGGCGCTGCCTGGCGTTGGCTGGCCGGGAACTGGTCGGTTTACTGCTACTGTCAGACCGGTTTCCGCCTTTCCGCTCCTGCTGGGTATTGCTCTCCTGCCTGTTGCCGGAAGCCCTTTTACGCCGACCGGGACGCCCCTCTTTGCGGCGTGGCTTGTCGGCCCTGCCATGGGTGTGACGGGTGCTGTTGCGGCCATTGCGGATCGGCTCGGCCTTGATGCTTGGGTCCGGTTCGTAACCCGGCAATACTTCCTGCGGGATCGAACGCTTCAGCAGTCGCTCGATATCCTTCAGCAACTTATGCTCATCGATGCAGACCAGAGATGCCGCCTCGCCCTCGTTGCCTGCCCGTCCGGTGCGACCGATACGGTGCACGTAGTCTTCCGACACGTTGGGCAGTTCGAAATTGACCACGTGGGGCAACTGGTCGATGTCGAGACCACGGGCAGCAATGTCAGTCGCCACAAGCACCCGGACATCGCCGGCTTTGAAACCGGCCAGCGCCCGGGTACGCGCCCCCTGACTCTTGTTGCCATGGATCGCGGCGGCGCTGAGGCCATCCTTCTCCAACTGCTGGGCCAGCCGGTTGGCACCATGTTTGGTGCGGGTGAAGACCAATACCTGCCGCCAGTTGCGGGAGCCGATCAGGTAGGAGAGCAGTTCGCGCTTGCGCTTTTTGTCTACCGGATAGACGATCTGGGCCACTGTCTCGGCGGCGGTGTTACGTCGTGCTACCTCGATCAGCGTGGGTGAATTCAACAGGCTGTCGGCAAGGGTCTTGATCTCTCCCGAGAAGGTGGCGGAGAAGAGCAGGTTCTGCCGGCGGTTGGGCAACAGTGCCAGCACCTTGCGGATGTCGTGGATAAAGCCCATGTCGAGCATCCGGTCCGCCTCATCCAGTACCAGGATTTCAACCTTTGAAAGATCCAGGGTCTTCTGCTGCACATGGTCGAGCAGGCGGCCCGGGGTTGCGACAAGAATGTCGACACCATGGCGCAGCGTATTGATCTGAGGACCTATTTTTACGCCACCGAAGATGACGGTGGATTTCAATGGCAGGTGTCTGCCGTAGGTCGCCACGCTCTCACCTACCTGAGCGGCAAGCTCACGGGTTGGTGTCAACACCAGGGCGCGTACCGGGCGCTGTCCCTTGCCCTGAGCGTGCTGGTTCAAGAGTTGCAACATCGGCAGGGTGAAACCGGCGGTCTTGCCGGTACCCGTCTGGGCACCGCCCATAATGTCGCGCCCTTCAAGAATAACGGGAATTGCCTGGCGTTGGATGGGTGTGGGTTCGCTGTAACCGGATTCAGACACGGCACGCAGCAGTTCGGCCGACAGGCCGAGAGTATCGAAAGACATGATTGGGAAAAGCTCCGGATCATCACAAACAGGGCGTTGAGCCTTGCTACGGTCCAGGGATGATCTTTGGAAAAATCGGATTACGGAGTGTAATCACACAGAAAGGATGCAGACCGAAGTGCATCAGAAGCGCGGATACTACATCAACCGGACGACAGAGTCGATTGTTAACTTCAGGGGGAGACGAGCAGGATAGGCTACGGAATAATACAATAGTTTCAGGTTATCGTTTTATTTGTGCCTCTGAGATTTACATGGCTATCGACCCAACTGTCACCTCACATGAGACTCGATAAATATTTAAGCAGCGTAACCCGGCTTTCCCGTTCGCAGGCGCAAAAAGCGATACGTGCGGGAAGGGTAATGGTCGACGGAGAGACAGAAAAAAACATGTCTCGGAGCGTTGTGCCGGAAACACAGGTAATCCTTGATGGTAACGAGACGGGCCAACCTGGTCCTCGTTACTTCATGCTGCACAAACCGCAAGGCTATGTCTGCTCCACCGGGGATCCCCAACACCCCACTGTGCTTGAGCTGCTGGATGAGGTAATAACCGGCGACCTTCATTTTGCGGGGCGGCTTGATATCGATGCCACTGGTCTGGTGTTGATCACCAGTGACGGCCAATGGTCCCACCGTATCGTTGCGCCGGGCCGTAAGTGCCGGAAGCGCTATCGCGTCACCCTTGCTGAACCATTGACGGCTTCAGATGCGGAGAAACTGCGGCAGGGCGTGTTGCTACGCAACGAGCCGCAACCCACCCAACCGGCGATGCTCGAAATTCTCGCAGAGAGAATCTGTCTCCTGACTATCACCGAAGGACGTTACCATCAGGTCAAGCGAATGTTTGCCGCAGTAGGTAACCGGGTGATTGGTCTGCACCGGGTTTCTATCGGCAACCTTGAATTGGATGAAAATTTGGCGCCGGGCGCCTATCGGTGCCTCTCACTGCAAGAGATTGAGGTGGTGACTCGATAGGCCGGTTTCCATGGGCATTGAAGGGATTCTTTCTGGTAAAAGCGCCTTTTTTTCCTAAAGTATTCCTGTTTTCCAGCCGCTTATATTGAGAGAGGCAAGGACACATGCTATTGCATGGCTTCACCCCAATACAAAAATGAGGAAGACCTCCAATGCCAGAAGCAACAATGCTGATCGTTGATGACAGTAAACTCTCCCGCATGATGGTCCGTGCCATCGTAAAGCAGGTCCAAGGTGACTGGAACATCATCGAAGCAGAAAATGGTGAGGATGCCCTGGTAAAAAGCGAGGCTGAAACGGTGGATATTATGACCCTGGATTACAACATGCCCGGGATGGATGGACTGACTCTGGCGGAGCATATGCGCCAGCGTTTTCCTGATGCGTCCATCGCTTTGCTGACGGCTAATATTCAGGACACCATACGCCTGCGGGCGGAGTCTGCAGGTGTCGGTTTTATTCAGAAACCGATCACCGAAGATAAGATCGCTGAGTTTGTGGATGTCCATAATGGAACTCACTGAACTGCAGGAAGACGCAATATCTGAATTGCTCAATATCGGCATGGGGACTGCTGCGTCGGCTTTGAGTCAGATGGTTGGGGAAGAGGTGATGCTTTCAGTCCCCAGTGTGACTATCGTGCCCCGACCAGAGGCAGCGCAGGCGATAGGGCTGGGCAAAGATGACCGGGTATCGGCGGTACGTGAACATTTTACCGGTTCCTTCTGGGGCGATGCCATGCTCCTTTTTCCTGAGGGCAACAGCGTGGAATTGGTACGGGCGTTGTTGAAAGAGGAGATGACGCTGGAGATGCTCTCCGAAATGGAACAGGAGGCGCTGACCGAGGTGGGTAACATCATCCTCAATGCCTGCCTGGGCAGTCTGGCAAATATCTTTGGTGATGAGTTGCACTACGAGATGCCAGAGTTTGACCATGGTGCCTGTGGCATGATCCTGGCTGACGATAAAGGTGGCGGCTCCGTATTGATTTTGCGCATGGATTTCACGCTTCAGAAGACGAATGTGGGAGGGTTTCTAACGCTCATGATGGATGTTGACTCCGTACAGGCGTTCATTGCCCAACTTGAACAGTTTATGCAGGAAATGGCGTGAACTCGCTGGGGTTCTGAATGGACGGGCAAGGTCAGGATCTGGGATACAGCGCGAACCGCCAGAACCATAGCTTGTTGGCAGATGATCAAATCCTGCCCGCCCTCTTGCTGCATGAGGTGCTCGAAGCGAGTGATATCGGCATGTTCGTCCTGGATGCCGACAGAAAAATCGTTGCCTGGAATCGCTGGCTGGAAGTGGTCTCTGGAGTCTCCTTCGCGGCTGCTGCCGGCAAAAAGATGGATCGGTTGTTCCCTGAACTTTCAGGTTCCCGGCTGCAGGCAGTGGTGAAGACTGCATTGGAACAGGGTATGTCGGGTGTGCTGTCTCAGAAGTTTCATCCACATATCCTCCCCCTCTATAAGACGCCGGATGACCGGGCTGCGGATAATCGCATCAGCCAGATGATCAAAGTGAAACCATTGACACTGGAGAGCCGTTTCTGTCTGGTGCAGATCTTCGACGTCACTTCCGCTGTTTCACGGGATCAGATGTTGCGGGAGCAGACAATCCAGCATCGTGAACGCGAACTGAGAACCCGCGCTATGCTCTCTTCCATAGCGGATGCCGTAATCGCGACGGATAAGGCGGGGCGGGTGGAATTTATCAACCTGGTTGCCGAAGGCATGATCGGTTACTCCGGTGATCTGGCACAGGGTAAGCCACTGGATGAGGTTTTTCGGGTCTACGAGGAGTGTGAGGGGAGTGGTTCGGTCGATCCGCAGCAGGTCTATCTTCCACTCCAAAAGCTGATAACCACCTCAAGCAAGGGGCTGATGCTGAAACATCGGGACGGCTTATGTTTCCCGATAGAAAAGTCGTTGGCAAACGTGCGGGATGAGCATGGCGAGATGCAGGGCATGGTTATTGTATTCAGAGATGTCAGCAGGTCGCGCAAACTCGCCGCCCAACTGAGTTGGCAGGCCAGCCATGATGCCCTGACCGGCCTCTATAATCGTATCGCTTTCGACAGCCAGTTGGGCCGCCTGTTGGAGTTGGCCAGTCATGAGCAGACGGAGCATGGCCTGCTCTATCTAGACCTTGACCGTTTCAAGATGGTCAATGATACCTGTGGGCATATTGCAGGAGATGAGTTATTGCGCCAGATCACCACGGTGATCAAACAATCGATCCGTGGCAACGACATACTTGCCCGGTTGGGTGGCGATGAGTTCGGGATTCTTTTGGGAAACTGCCCTGTTAATGCGGCAGAGAAGATTGCCAATCAGGTTCGCCTTTCGATACAGGATTTTAGATTCGCCTGGGGAGACAAGTACTTCAATTTGGGGGTCAGTATCGGGTTGGTGAGCATCAATCATGAGAGTGAGGGTGTGGAACAAATCCTGAGTCTGGCCGACACTGCCTGTTATGCCGCCAAGGATGCCGGGCGCAATCAGGTGCATGTCTATCGCCCTGAGGAAAGCCTCGCCGCCCAGCGGCATGGCGAAGCGCGGTGGGTGACAAGGATTCGCAGCGCCCTCGAGGATGATCGTTTTGTGCTCTACGTGCAGCCGATCCGTCCTACTGATGTTAAAGCAGATGGGGGAGAACACCTTGAGGTGTTGATCCGTATGCTGGATGAGTCCGGTGGTTTGGTCATGCCGGGCGCTTTTATCCCCGCCGCGGAACGCTACGATCTGATGCCCGCGATTGACCGCTGGGTTGTACGCAGGATTACTGCTCTGATCGATCTCCATCGTGAGACTTTCTTTACCCGGAAAACCCGTTTTTTTATCAATCTCTCCGGCAGTTCCCTCAATGGGGATGAGACACTGGATTGCATACTCGAGCAGCTTGGGATATTAGATCTGGATCAAAGCATGCTCTGTTTTGAGGTTACCGAAACGGCGGCGATCGCCAACCTCTCATCGGCCGAACATTTTATTCGCACCTTGCAGAATTATGGTTGCGAGTTTGCACTCGATGACTTCGGCAGTGGCCTCTCTTCATTCAGTTATCTGAAACATCTGCCGGTAGATTATCTGAAGATCGACGGCACCTTCGTCAAGGATATGGCTGATGATCCGATCGACTATTCCATGGTAGAGGCGATCAACAATATCGGTCACATCATGGGGCTGCGGACAATCGCGGAGTTTGTCGAAACCGATGAGATTCTGGAAAAGTTACAGGCAATCGGAGTCGATTATGCCCAGGGGTATGGGATCAGGAGCCCCTTTCCTTTGGATGAGTTGTTATCAGGTGACAGGTGATAGGTGACAGGTGACAGGGCGAGTTTACAAAATTATTGCTAAATAGAGCTTGACGCGTTTCTGGGTAGATACAAACTTTGGAAAACCTGAAACCTGAAACCTGAAACCTGAAACCTGAAACCTGAAACCTGAAACCTGAAACCTGAAACCTGAAACCTGAAACCTGAAACCTGAAACCTGAAACCTGAAACCTGAAACCTGAAACCTGAAACCTTTTTTAAAGCGTAACCACCAACCTAACCGCGTCCAACTTCAGTCGAGAATCCTGCAGATGTTGATGCAGCGCCAATCCTTGAGCCTGCAGCGCTTCGATCTCCTCGTCGCGTACGTTGGGATTGTACTGTTTGAGCGCCACCATGCGCTGGATCTCGCTGGTATAACTCTCCATCATCTCGCTTGCAGCCTGCTCGACCAGTTCGGGTACCTGCTGCTGTGCCTTCTGCTCAGATAATTTCACCAGCTTTTGGATGGCGTTGCGAAACTGCCGGATTACCGGTGCGGCTGTGCGGGCACCCAAAGGTTTGCCCTGGTCGGTCAGTTCATTGCAGCTGATCTGATGGTCGAGTCTCTCCCCTTTGTCATTGACCAGTACGCGGATCAGGGTGGGTGGCAGAAATCGCCCGGGTTGCAGGCTGCGGGGGGCGATACATTCGACCACGTAGAGGGCCTCGAGCAGCAGTTGACCGGCGGCGATTCTACTATCTTTGTAACCGACCGCAGAGCTGTTGCCTGTCTCCTGGTCGATCACCATCTCCATGGCGCTGTTCACCAGCGGATGTTCCCAAGTGAAGAATTGCCGGTCTTCGTGGGCCAGCGCAGTGGTGCGGCTGTAGGTGAGGGTCAAGCCCTCTTCCGGTAGACCTGGGAAACCTCCGGCCAAAACCTGCTCTCCGGGACGGATGATCATGCTGTCGAGCCCCAGTTCCTCACTCTCCAGACCATAGCTGTTGAACAGCCGGTTCATATGGTTCTGCAGATCCGGTGCCTGATCCTGGCTGTGCAGGGTTGTCACCAGCTCACTTGCCATCGGCTCACGGCAACCGCCGAGTTCGAGTAGATGGTCACGTCCCTGTTGCAATCTTTCGAATGTCTCTTCCCGCAGATTTCGGGTTGTTTCCAACAGCAGCTCCTGCGCCTCGGTTTCATCATCCTCTTCCAGTGCCTGGGTCACTACCGGGCGCAGTTGGGAGAGAATGCCGTGGGCTCCCGGCACATTGTGGCGGAAGGCGTCGAGACCTTCGTGATACCAGCGCAGCAGCACGGTTTGAGGGCCGGGGTCGAGGTAGGGGACATGGATCTTGACCGTTTCTGTCTGTCCGATCCGGTCGAGCCGGCCGATGCGTTGCTCCAGCAGATCCGGGTCGAGGGGCAAATCGAACAGGATCAGGTGGTGGGCAAACTGGAAGTTTCGCCCTTCGCTGCCGATCTCGGAGCAGAGCAGAATGCGGGCGCCGTTTTCTGAATCGGCAAACCAGGCCGCACCCCGGTCGCGTTCCAGAATGGACATCCCCTCGTGAAAAAGCGCTGCCCCGATGCCCGCCTTTTGCCGCAGTGCCTCCTGCAGGTCGATGGTTGTTTCGGCATGGGCACAGATGAGCAGCACCTTCTCGGTGGGGTTCTCCTGTAGGAAGCGGGTGATCCAGTCGACCCGTGGGTCGATTCGCCACCAGACTTTGGTGCCCGTGCCGCGATAGAGGCGTTCCGGCGTGAGTCGTTGGGCCGCAGACAGTGGTTCAGCCAGGGGGAGTTCATAGGGCTCCGGCAGCGGCAGGGGATAGGCGTGCAGCTCCCTTTCGGGAAAACCTTCGATGCGGGTACGGGTGTTACGGAACAGAACCCGGCCGGTGCCGTGGCGGTCCAGCAGCAGTTCTACCAGGGCCTCTCGCGCCTGCGTCTTGTGGTCGCTGCCGGTGGCAGGGTCTTGGAGCTGCTGCAATAGTGCTGCTCCCTCCTCATCGTCCAACACATTGAGCAACAGATCGCCGGATTCTGCCGAGAGGTCTCCATCCGTCAGCAGGGTTTCAACCGCGTTGGCGACTGGCTGGTAGCTCTGCTCCTCTTCGAGAAACGCAGCCAGATCGAAGTAGCGGTCGGGATCGAGCAGGCGCAGGCGGGCGAAATGGCCCTCCCGCCCAAGCTGTTCAGGGGTGGCGGTGAGCAAGAGTATGCCCGGCGTTTTGAGTGCGAGGGATTCCACCAGAAGGTATTCGGCACTGGGGTTATCCTCCGACCAGGCGAGGTGGTGAGCCTCGTCTACGATCAGCAGATCCCAGCTCCCCTCCAGTGCCTGGGAGAGTCGGCCGGGATTTTGTCTGAAGAGGTCGAGACTGCAAAGTACCAGCTGTTCGGCGTGGAACGGATTGTCTCCCTGTCCCGACTCACTGATAGCCTGGCAACGCTCCTCGTCGAGGATACTGAACCTCAGGTTGAAGCGGCGCATCAACTCAACCAGCCACTGGTGGACCAGGGGGTCGGGCACCAGGATCAGTGCCCGGCTGGCGCGACCGGTGAGCAGTTGATGGTGCAGGATCAGGCAGGCCTCGATGGTCTTGCCCAGGCCCACCTCATCGGCAAGCAGTATCCGGGGTGCAGGCCGGTTGGCCACTTCATGGGCGATGTAGAGCTGGTGGGGGATCAGGTCGATGCGCGCACCGCCCAGTCCGTGGGTGGGGGATTTCTCCTGCTGACCGAGTTTTTTCAGAGTGTGGTAGCGCAGGTCGAACCAGTTCATTGGATCGATCTGTCCCGCCAGCAGACGGTCCTGCGGTTTGTTAAAACGGGTGAAATTGCTCAGTTCACCCTCTGTCAGTTCTGCTTCGCTGCCATCCTCACGTACTCCACAATAGGTGAGCAGGCCGTTGGATTCAGCCACCCTGGAGATGCGCAGTATCCAGCCCTCATGGCTCTCCACGCTGTCGCCGGTATGGAACTGCACGCGTGTCAGTGGGGCGTTCTGCATCGCGTAGACGCGCGTCTCTCCAGCTGCCATGAAGAGCAGTGTGACGGTGCGGCCCTCTATTTTCAGCACGGTGCCAAGACCGAGTTCAGACTCGGTATCACTGATCCAGCGTTGGCCTGGGATGAATTCGATCATTTAAGCTAGGGTCTTGAGAGTGGAAAAGCCGGGTATTCTACAAGGCGGAGGGGGAAAGGCGAAAGGGTGAGCTACGCTGCAAAGGTCCAGTGGACCTTTGCAGCGTAGCGAACGACCGGACAGGAAGTCCGGGCCGGGGGTAATAAAGCGTTAGGAGGTGGCGCCAGGGATGGCGGGGGTAGGCTTGCTTGCAAGGTAGCGGGAAGCAGGTGACAGGAACGGTTCCGAAATATGATTTCCCTGCATTGAGCGAAAGTAGACCTGATCAAGCGTGGCGGATCAGGTATAGATGCTTGACCCGAGATCCAGCGCCTGAATAATAGGGGGCTGATTTATTGGAGTAAAAGTCTTGGAAAAAATGTTCGAGAATTTCCTCTGGAACAGTCGCCTGGTGGTGCTGTCCGCAGTGGTGGCAAGTCTGGCTGCTGCCTTGGCCATGTTCTATATGGCGTCGGTGGATGCAGTCTATATGATCGGGCACCTGGCGCACTATGCCTCACCCGATCTGACAACTGAAGCCCGGATCGAACTGCGCTCCTCTACTGTGACCCATGTAGTGGAGATCGTGGATGGCTATCTGTTGGCGACGGTATTGCTGATCTTCTCTCTGGGTCTCTATGAACTCTTCATCAGCAAGATCGATCAGGCGGAAAACAGTGAAGGCGCCTCCAAGGTGCTGATGATCACCAGTCTGGACGACCTCAAGAGCCGCCTGGCCAAGGTGGTGATGATGATTCTGGTGGTGCGCTATTTCGAGTTCGCCCTGGGAATGGATTTCACTACCCCCATGGATCTGTTGCAGTTTGCCGGTGGCATCGCGTTGCTCGGGCTGGCGCTCTACCTCTCCCACATGTCGGACAAGGGTGGCAGCCATTGACAGTGGCGTAGCCTATTCCGCCAAGAGGCTATGAGATTGACAAATGTCCTTTGTATGGACGATTTACTCGATGGTAATATACCCTCCAGCCGCTTTAAGGTGCGGTGTAAGATTTACACCGACCAAGGTTACAACCTGTTTCCAAGGATTCAGGTATAAAAGTTTTTCCAACTCAAAACTAGAGGTTGACTCATTCGCTGCGCGCCATGGAGAGCGAAGCGAGGGCGCGTAGTCCCCGGAAGGCGTAGGCGCGGGCGTATGGCCGGAGTGGCGGAAGAACGAAGTTCTGCAGCCAGCGGAGGCCATATGCAAGCGCATCCGACACGCCGTCTAGCCATTTGAGGTAGTGCTGCGTAGCCAGCGCCGAGCGAAGCAATGGTGTGGCGAAGCGGCACGGACGCAGGGCGGCCGGGGCACAATAGGCTGTCGTGACAAGCGAGGGCGAAAGGGGGACTGGGATGTCCCGTTTCGCATCCTGAGCGTCGCGACACACTTGATGCAGATGAAAACTTTGGTGCTGTCCGCCAGCGCTGCCGTCCTGTCCCTGGGAATGATTGGTTCCGTTGCCGCTGCCGATGGCGCCGCACTCTTCAAGGCAAAGACCTGCTTCTCCTGCCATGGTCAGGATGCCAAGACTCCGATCATGCCGATGTACCCCAAACTGGCCGGTCAGAGTGCTGACTATGCCTTCAATCAGATGAAAGACATCAAGAGCGGCGCCCGTAACAATGGCCAGACCGCTGCGATGAAGGGCATCATGGCTATGGTCTCTGAAGACGAGATGAAGGCGATTGCCAAGTGGCTGAGTACCCTGTAATCGCGGGATGCTCCTTATGACGGTGGCGTAGTGTTTGATGCCATCGCATAGCGTTGGAAACAGGGGGTGGCGGTGGAAACCGCCACCCCCTGTTTTTTTGTCTGTGGAGATGTGACAAAGTAGAAAGATGATCCAAGAAGTTATTGGGGAACGATGGGACGGCATCATGTTCAAACAAGCCGACGAATATTTTTGGAGAGAGTGATGAGATTGAATCTGTTTGGTGCACTTCTGCTTGCCGTTGGGGCGCAGGTTTCTGCGGGAGATGTCGGTGGTATGGTCGATGTTGATGACCCATATGTGCGCGGGGTGCCGCCGGGGCAGCCCAATACTGCCGCTTTCATGGGGCTGACTAACCGTGATCAGCGGGGGCATGCCCTGGTAGGGGCGCAGAGCCCTGTCGCCAAGGTGGTGGAGTTGCACACTCACACCATGGAGGGCGGCATGATGCGCATGCGTCCCGTGAAGCAGGTCGATCTGCCGGCCGGCCAGGAGGTCAGGCTACAGCCTGGCGGGCTGCATCTCATGCTTATCGGCCTGAAACAAAAACTGAAGTCGGGAGAGAATGTACCGGTCACACTGTTGTTTGAGGATGGCTCCACCAAGGCCATGCAAGTGCCTGTGCGCAAGATTCGTGTGCACATGAAGAAAATGCAGCACATGTAGAGTTTACCACCTCCTAGTTCTACTTTGTCAGATTAGATCTATAAGTAACTCACTGAATAATATAAAATATATGCTGTGAATTTCTTGGCAATCATCGTAAGGAAGAGCATCAAATGACAAGCACCAAGGTCATTTGAATTACCTGATACGCGCATAAGTAGAATCGATCGCATAGCGGAGCGATTCCAACGTTTCCAGTACCGCTTTGAATCCCATTTTCGAAGCAAGACGAGGTCGGTGTTTCAACCGGTCACACACTATCTCAAAGGCCTGATGCAAGCGCAGAGAAAGAACATGGAACGCATGGAAGAGGTGGTTGCAGGCGCAGATGATCAGCGTCTCCAGCATATGCTCACCGAGTCCCCGTGGGATCATCGTGCGGTGTTAGACCAAGTGGCGCTGGAAGCCGATCAATGGCTGGGTGGAACCGCGGATACCTGTCTGTTGCTCGATGAGAGTGGCCTTGCCAAGAAGGGTAAACATTCAGTGGGGGTTAAACGCCAATGGAATGGCCGCCAGGGCAAGGTGGATAACTGCCAGGTTGGTGTATTCGCAGCACTGGGTAAAGGGCACTTGTCCACGCTGATAGATGAACGTCTCTATCTACCCAAAGAGTGGGTATCGAACCCGGCTCGCTGTCGCAAGGCGGGTATCCCGGAAGTTGAACGGAAACATCAAAGCAAGTCAGAGTTGGCGCTGGAGATGGTGCGTCATCAGAGGACGCTTGGCCTGCGTTTTGCCTGGGTGGGTGCAGATGGGGGATACGGGAAGGATCCGGCTTTTCTGAGGGGTTTGGAGGCGATGGGTGAAACCTTTGTGGTGGACATCCACAAAGACCAACAGGTCTACCTGGAAGATCCACAGCCGTTCATACCGGAGAGCACGACAACGCGCGGTCGTCGTCGAAGTCGTCTGCAAGCCCAGGCAGCCCGTCTGCGCGTTGACCAGTGGCTCAATGAGCAACGGGACAGCGAGTGGCAGCAAGTGGTATTACGGGATAGCAGCAAGGGCAAACTGCGCGTCGAGATCCTGCATCATCGGGTTTGGCTTTGGGATGGAAAAGAAGCCCAGGCACATCAATGGCACCTGATTGTACGACGAGAGGTCAATTCACCGGAGACGATTAAATACACCTTGTCGAATGCACCGGAAGAAACGCCATCCCATTGTCTTGCAAAGATGCAGGCGCAGCGGTTCTGGGTTGAGCGTTCGTTCCAGGATGGTAAGAGTGAATCAGGTCTTGCTGATTATCAGGCCCGTAAATGGAAATCCTGGCATCACCATATGGCCTTGGTCATGATGGCGATGTTATTCATGCTCGAAGAGCGAATTGTGCAAAAAGATGATCACCCCTTACTCAGTTGTTCAGACATCGAATCGCTATTGCGTGCCTTCCTGCCACGGCGAGATATTGAACGCGATGAAATACTACGGCAAATGACGAAACGGCATCGTAAACGACAAGCGGCTATCGACTCCCAATATCGAAAACAGACGCTGGAACAGTCGGTTGCCGGGTGATGGAATCTGACAAAGTAGAACTAGGTTCCTCCGACTCAGTTGGCCAGTGCCGGATCCGATATGTCGAGTAGTCCTTTATTATCTATCGAGACTTTTCGTCAGGCTTTTCTTTCCGGCCTTGGGGATCTCCTTGAGCAGCCGGGATTCGGTGTTTTTATCCTGGGTCTCGCTAATGCGACTTTCGACCCCGAGATCCATGCAGCACTAAAAGCGCCCCTCCAATATCGTTTCGAACAGCTGGCGGCGATTTGCCGGGAAAGCCTCTCCGGGGGACGGGAGGTTCCCGCGGCCCCGGACGATCTGGTGGTGTTCCTTAAATTGATGGCGATTGGTTTTGACGGGGTGGCGTTGACAGAGTTTCGTCGGGCAGACGAGTGGGAACTACAGTTCAATCACATCCGGGCCTTCCGTCCGGCGCGGATGACAGGAGAAAAGGTTACCGGAATACATCGTCCTTTCGATCCCCGGGGCTTCCATTTCAACAAACCCTTTTTGCGTAAAGAGGTGTTTTGGGAGGGGGAGTTGCACGGATTGGAGGTCGAACTGCTCTACAACAAGTTTCCATTCGCCCAATTTCATGGCCTGCTGGTGCCTGAGCGGAGGGAGCGGGAGCCGCAGTATCTTTCACATCTCTATCATCTCTATATCTGGAATCTGACCGAAGAGTTGGGCGGATGCCTGCCGGGGGTGGGTTTCGGCTATAACAGTTACGGTGCATTCGCTTCTGTCAATCATCTGCACTTCCAGATGTTTGTGCGGGAACAGCCACTTCCTTTGGAAGCGGAACAGTGGAGACACAACGGAGGGGAGATACCTTATCCGGTGGACTGCCTGCGCTTTGGCTCCGCGCCTGAGGCTTGGGCCTACTTGAACGAATTACACCGGGAAGGTATTAGTTACAATCTGATCTACCGCCCCGATAGCCTCTATTGCCTGCCCCGCAGAAAACAGGGGAGTTATGAACACGCCCCCTGGACCACCGGCTATGCCTGGTATGAAATGGCTGGCGGAGTAACGACAACCAACCGGGCGGATTACGATAACCTTGATGCTGCCGTCATCGACGCTGAGTTGTCGAAGTTGCAGCTTTAACCTGAAATGAGGTTTCGGGTTACTCTCAGTCGAGCCACTGTTCCAGGTAGTAGAGTCGAAGCCCTTCAGAAGACCGGGATGGCCCAACTACCCGGGCCGCATAGGTATTGCCGGCGGCATCTGACCTATCCATCGCCTCCTCGGCGGATGCCACGACATCGACACAGTTTTCGGGAAAACGATTTCGGCGCCGGCTCGGTGTGAAAACAATGGCAAAACAGTTGTTTACGATGTGGGCATCAGGATCTTGCTGCATGTGGGTTCCTCGAAATAGCTGTCCAAACATACGCTGTGGCTCCAGGCCAAGACAAGCATCATTTTAGGAGTCCCGATATTTTGACCTTTATTAGAAGGTTCTGGTATAGTTTTGCAGCTTTTTTATGGTTATCGGGTTCGATTGGAATCAAACCACTAACTGTGGTGTTTCTGGTTGGGGCCTGTTGAAAACTGAATCCAGGCACGAAAACAGCGGGACTGAACATGAATAAATGGCTAGTAACTGTTTCCATCGCACTTGTGTTTGCTGCAAGCGGCGCCCAATCTGCGGGTGATGCCGAGGCCGGCAAGGGGAAATCAACCGCCTGCATGGCATGTCACGGTCCTGATGGTAACAGTTTAAATGCGCAGTGGCCGAAACTGGCCGGCCAACACCCCAAGTACATTGAAAAACAGATCAGGGATTTCAAGTCAGGCGCCCGAAAAGATCCCCTGATGACGGCTCAGGCCGCGCCCCTGGCAGATCAGGATATCGCTGATCTTGCTGCTTACTTCAGCAGCCAGAAAAAGACCATGGGTACCGCAGCTGCAGATAAAGCGGAGTTAGGTGAGTCCCTCTATCGGGCCGGCAACGCTGGAACCGGCGTTGCTGCCTGCATGGCATGCCACGGTCCTTCAGGCGCCGGCAACCCGGATGCAAACTTCCCTGCACTCGCCGGACAGCATGCCATTTACACAGAAAAGGCGTTGAAAGATTTCCGCTCTGCCGCCCGTACTAACGATGCCAGCCAAATGATGCAAGGTGTCGTTGCCCGCATGACTGATGCAGAGATTGCAGCAGTGGCTCAGTATATTCAGGGCCTGAAAAAGTAAATTCATGACACGAATGGTGGAAAAGGCGGCTTCGGCCGCCTTTTTTCGTGGTTTTCGACCCAGATTCAAGTTTTTTCCACTAGATGCCGTAATATTAAAGATAGGGCGGAACATATCCCGGTTGACGGGGCATGGCATGGGGTAATACCAGATGCAGAGACAGATAGAGAGACACGGTGTGGGCAGGACGGACGCCCATCGTTTGCGTCTGCTCAGTTATAATATTCAGACCGGTGTTGATACCCGCCGCTATCGGGAATATGTCACCCATAGCTGGAAGCATCTTCTGCCCCATCGCGACCGATTGGCAAATCTGAATCGTATTGCCCGTCTGCTCAAGGATTTCGATCTGGTGGGGCTGCAGGAGGTGGACTCAGGCAGTCTGCGCAGTGGCTTTCTGGATCAGACGGAATATCTTGCTCAGCAGGCGGGTTTTCCCTATTGGTACAAACAGATAAACCGCAGCCTGGGGAAACTGGCCCAACACAGCAACGGCGTCCTTAGCCGGGTGCATCCCAGCACCATTGTGGAACATCGTCTGCCGGGGCTTCCAGGTCGAGGAGCGATGTTGATGGAGTTTGCCACCAGCGAAAAACCGCTGGGTGTCTGCATTATGCATCTGGCCTTGGGTCGGCGTGCGCGGTTGCGGCAATTCTCCTATATCAGTGAGCTGGTGTCCCACTACTCCCACCTGATCCTGATGGGTGACTTTAACTGTGGCTGTGGATCCCAGGAGTTCCGTTTCCTGATGGACAATACCGATCTGCAGGGAACCTCCTGCGATCTCAAAACCTTTCCGAGCTGGCGACCCAATCGCAAGCTGGATCATATTTTGGCCTCTCCAAGTCTGCGTGTCGCCAAGGCCGAGGTGTTGGACTATGCCCACTCTGATCATCTACCCGTCAGTCTGGAAATCGAATTGCCGGCGAACGTAAGGCTTGCCAAAGCAGCCTGATTGATACGTTGCTTTTCTTTGCAGCGCTGATAATCTAGGAAAAAATCGTGTCGGCAGGTATATCGCTGCCAGGCGGGAACAACTGGGCGTAGGGTGTTGGCGAACTTGTGAACAGCATCCTGCATGCAATGGGTTATTGATAAGTTGCTTGACGAGAGTCTTGTTGCGGGATCTGGATTACAACCGAATTATTTCACATGGCCGACGAAAAGGACTGGAAACAGGCATATCAGGAGTTGCTGCTGCAACATGAGCAGTCGCTGGGTTCCCGTGCGGAAACCGAAGGTCTTCTGGTACGTGCCATTACCCGTTTGACAGTCGCCACCAGCGGGATGGATCCCAGTCTTGATCCTCATCTGAAAAGTATTCGTGACGCTGTTCGCAACGGTGTCAAACCCACCCTGAATGAGCGGCTGAATGCCCTTTCGGACAGTCTGGTTCATCAATCGGACAACGATGATTTTACAGAGCCAGGGTCGCTGGGGATCTGTGATCAGTTGATCTCGCGTCTTCAGCTGCCGAAGCGCGAAGTGTCCGAGGCTTCAAGGCTTTTTAGCCATCTGTTGAGCGACCCAGCTCATGTGGCGGAAACCGAATTGGATCGTTTGGCGGCGCTATTGAATCACGCGGTTTCTGAAGGAGCCCCGCCCAAAGACGGTCTGTTTGGACGTCTTCTCGGCAGCGGAAAGGGGCGCGGCGGTAAGGGTGATACGCCTAACCATATGCTGATGGAGTTGTTGGATCGCGCCAGTTGGCCTGGCCACTGGGGCACCGACATCTCCGGCTTTCAAAACAGGTTGGCGGATAAACCGGCAGCGGATGAGTGGGTCAGGGTGTTACGGGATCTGTTGGAGTTGACCTCCCGCTTCTATGGTGATGCCCAGACAGAGATTCAGGAGACGGAAAGTTTTCTCGAAGAGTTGACCCAACGGTTGCAGGAACTCGATACCCATCTTCGAAATGGCCATGATAGTCGGGAAGCAGCGATAAAGAGTGGGCGCCGGCTGAATGTGGCAGTAGCCTCCGATGTGGATGGTCTCCAGTCCTCAGTGCGGGAAGCGACGGATCTGGGGCAGTTGAAGCGGACTGTTGCGCAGCGTCTGGACCACATCCAGCTGAGTATGGATCAGTTTCTCGTGGATGAAGAGCAGCGTTACCAAAATGCTGAAACCGAGGAGCGTGCCCTGCGGGAACGTTTGCGGGAAATGGAGCAGGAATCGGATGATATCCGTTTTCGCATGGTGGAGGCGCATCATCTTGCGCTGCAGGATGCGGTCACAGAGTTGCCGAACCGGTTGGCCTATGACGAGCGGGTCAGCCAGGAGTTTGCGCGCTGGAAAAGGTTTGGAGAGCCACTATCCATGCTTGTCTGGGATGTAGATGACTTCAAGAAAATCAATGATCGTTATGGCCATCAGGCGGGAGACAGCGCCCTGAGAATTATTGCGAAAACACTCCAGAATAGGCTTCGCGAAACGGATTTTATCGCCCGCTATGGTGGAGAGGAGTTCGTCACCCTGCTTTGTGGCACAGATCAGGAAAAGGCTCTGAGCGTGGCGGAAGAGATGCGTGAGGCGGTCGGCGCGAGCGGATTTCATTCAGGCACCAAGGCAGTCCAGGTATCCATCTCCTGCGGCATCAGCTGTTTTGGGGAGGGTGACACGGTCGAGGCTGTATTCGATCGCGCTGACAAGGCGCTCTACACGGCCAAGGGTAAAGGGAAAAATTGCTGCGAAGTGGCCTGAGCCTCATCACTGTCGACTACCCAATGAGCGGATCAGTCATCCTGAATATAAAAATAGCACCAAGCCTTGTCATCATCCCCCTGTAGTGCCTTGAGCAGTGCTTTTGAAGGCTGCGCCTCCTGGGGAAAGATATTTTCCACGAACAGAAAGAAACGGCCTGTGCCTGCCGCCTGTCGCCAGTTGTAGGTTGC
Source organism: Gammaproteobacteria bacterium (ex Lamellibrachia satsuma) (assembly GCA_019623805.1). Lineage (NCBI taxonomy): Bacteria > Pseudomonadati > Pseudomonadota > Gammaproteobacteria > Gammaproteobacteria bacterium (ex Lamellibrachia satsuma). Next base: position 1,538,766 of record CP053680.1, on the reverse strand, counting down.
CGGGTTCTGCAGATTGCCGCAATGCGGGCATGTCGCGCGATAACTTTTTGGTTGTTTTGACCAGGCCCTTATCAAAGCCTCCCATTGCGGGATGCGTTTACGGCACGCTTTACAGCTGGGCGCATTGCTGTTTTTGCCCGCTAGAAATGCCGGATCAGTGTAGGGGCCGTCTATCTTCAGATGACAGAAAGGCTGGTTATCCTCTGTGGGTTTCAGCTGTATGTAAGGTGAGCACCCCATGAACGTGACCAACTGCATGAAGCGCTCGCCCAGCAGATATTCGGCCTCGTTCTCCGGGAGGATGCGTGCGCCGATAAAATCGATGTCATGCAATCTCGCAAGCAGAGCCGCTATATCAGCCGGAACATAAAAAGCATCTTCCGGGGTCAGTACGAGTCGGCCTGTATGCATCTTTTGGATTCAGGGGATCAGTTGAGTGGGGATTGATCTTACCGCTATTTGCTGTACTTTGTTCAGGTGAAATGCGCTTGCTCCAAAGCGGGTGAATATGATGCCGAAACAGACTGTAAAAGAACAAAAACATCTTTTTTCCACCTATTGGCCTGCACTGATACTGGCGCTGCTCGCTTTCGGTGTTGCCTATCAGTTCGTTGTTCCTCCACCGCCTGACCACCTGACGATTGCTGCGGGCAGCCCTGAAGGGGCTTACTATCAGTTTGCCCTGCGCTATAAGAAGATTCTGGCAAGGGAGAAGGTGCGGCTGGACATCCTTGAGACTGCAGGATCCATTGAAAATCTGGGACTGTTGGGACGGCATGATTCTCAAATAGGGTTTGTACAGGGTGGTACGGGTTCTGTTCGTACAGCGGACGAGTTGCGCTCCCTGGGTGGTATCGAGTATGAACCCATGTGGGTCTTCTATCGTGGGAATCAACCGCTTCGGCAGCTCACTGATGTGGCTGGAAAAAGGGTTGCAGTGGGTGCTGATGGCAGTGGAACAAAGGCGTTGACGCTTTTTCTGTTGCGTGACAATGGTGTGGATGAGCGGGCGATTGAAGCGGTCTCATTGGGTGGACGGCAGGCGCTGGAGGCCTTGGTGAAGGGTGATGTGGAGATTGCAGTATTCGTAGTCTCACCCACCGCTCCGCTGGTTCGAACGCTACTCGAGCAACCTGAGATTCACCTGATGAACTTCCATCGGGTGGATGCCTATGCGCGTCGGCACCATTTTCTCTCCAGTGTTAATCTGCCGGAAGGCGCTATGGATCTGCAGACGAATATCCCTCCGGAATCCGTCAGCCTGCTGGCCCCGGTCGCCAATCTTGTGATGAACGATTCACTGCATCCGGCGTTGGCGGACCTGCTGCTGCAGGCGATGGATGAGGTGCATGGTGATGGTGGCTGATTTGGATCGCGGGGAGATTTCCCCACCTCCGAGTTTCTTGAGTTTCCTCTCAGCGATGAGGCCGGCCGTTTCTACAAGCATGGAGCGCCTTTTCTACAGCGCTATCTGCCATTTTGGGCGGCAACCCTGGTGGATCGTCTGAAAATCATGCTGTTGCCCCTGGTGATGGTTCTGTTGCCGCTCTTCAAACTCATGCCGCCGATCTATAACTGGCGCATGCGGGCCCGTATCTATCGCTGGTACAGTCAGTTGGAGGTGCTTGACGGCATGAGTCGTAAGTCGCTGACTCCAGAGCAAAAAGAGATCCTGTTGAAGGCGTTGCTTGATCTCAGGGAGGAGGTGATGAAGATTGATGTGCCCCTCTCTTTTGCCGGTCAGCTCTATGACTTGCGCATCCATATCAATATGGTGCGAGGGGCTGTAATGGGGACTGATGATTCATGAGTGCGTTTTACTTCAGCATGCGCTGCCTTTGGCCGTCTCTGCTGCAATGATAAATTTGATCCAAATATCGACATATCAAAGAGTTGTCGTTAAAAAAGGTTGTTTTTTTGATGATGATCAAGCTGTTTCAGGTTACAGTATGTGGGCTGGTTCCGGTAATGAGGGGAATGAGCGTGACAAGTGCGCCACAGAGCGTGTAGCCACCAACACCTACATCATGGAAGTGACTCGTCGGGGCAGCCGCATTTTGGAAGTGATATGTTTTGGGGGCCGTCTTCAGTATGTTGATTTTTTGCGGACAAAGGCGATTCGCCGGCGCACGCCTGTTCTATGTGGCGGCACGGCCTAAGATTGTTGTTCCCAGCCTTCTTTTCAGAGAAGGTGCTGTGTAATGAAAGGGTTGAGAGGAGGCTCAGTACGTTTCCAACTGGTAGTCAACCTGCTTCTGATTTCAGTACTCACCCTTGCGATTGCGTTCACGCTGCTCTATTTCCTCTCCCCGCTCTTTGCTGAGCCTCACTTTTCCTCTGTTGAAACCCTGGCTGCTGTCTTCGGCCTTACCCTGATTATCATTCTGTTTGTTGCGCTTTGGATGGAAAAGCGGTTCTCCGTTCCTTTGGACCAACTGCTTGAGGCACTGAAGTCACTTGCCAGTGACGGTGACTATACACTACGTCTGCAACCCAAGCAGCGCACTGGGTTTGGCAAAATCTACGAAGGCATCAATGATCTGCTGGAAGCGATTCAGCGTCGCGATGCCTCGATATCCGCATACAGTTCGGATATGTCGCGTCTGGTTGAGGCGCGGACGAGTCAACTCAGCCGCGAGCATGTCGAGCTGGAAAAAAAGACACAGGACTTTGCCAGGGCAAAGAGCAGTGCAGAGGCTTCGAATCGAGCCAAATCCCGCTTTCTGGCGGATGCGACCCATGAAATCCGTGCTCCCATGAATGGTATGTTGGGCATGACAGAACTGTTGCTGGGAACCCAGCTTGATGAGAAACAGTTTCACTATGCGAACACGATCCGTAATTCCGGCGGCACATTGCTCAATATCGTCAATGATCTGCTCGATTTCTCCAAGATCGAGGCAGGAAGACTGGATCTGGAAACTGTCGATTTTGATCTCCGGACGCTGGTGGCAGAGACCTGCGATCTATTCAAAAAATCCGCACACCGCAAAGGACTGAGTCTCGAATATGAGTTGGATGAGGATGTTCCCAGCGGGATGCAGGGTGACCCTACGCGTCTGCGTCAGGTGCTGACAAATCTCCTGGGGAATGCCATCAAATTCACTGAAAGTGGTGCGGTCCGGCTTACTGTCAGTCGATTAAGGCATGGGCCGCAGGCGATACCGCTCTGTTTTCAGGTAACCGATACAGGTATCGGAATTCCTGAAGAGAGGCAGTCTGAGATATTTTCCGCCTTTACCCAGGCGGATGGTTCAACCTCGCGCTATTTTGGTGGAACGGGCCTGGGGCTCTCAATCTCACAGCAGTTATCTCAGCTGATGGGAGGGTGCATCACCGTGGAGAGTGAGCCGGGGTGTGGCAGCACTTTTCGCTTCGCCGCCGGTTTTGCCGCGCCTTCGGAGAATAGGGAGAGTGAACAGAAATCTGCCGCTCAGACCGATGTGATCGCCGAGAGTGTGACTCTGCCGGTTTTTGCAGCCAGAGTACTGCTGGCTGAGGATAATCCGGTCAATCAGGAAGTGACGGAAGCCATGCTGCAGCAGCTGGGATGCCAAGTCGATATCGTTACAGACGGGGAACAGGCCGTCGAGGCAGTACGCCGCCTCTCCTACGATCTGCTACTCATGGATATCCATATGCCGGAGTTGAACGGTATAGAAGCGACTCAGGCAATCAGACGGGCTGAAAGTGACTCGGATAAGCGGCTTGTCATCGTGGCGACCACCGCCAAGACTTCGGCGCAGGATCTGGATCAGTACCTACAGCAGGGGCTGGATGATTTTCTCGCCAAGCCTTTTGAACTGACAGATCTGGCCGGTATGCTGGGACGGTGGCTTATTCCTGTGTCAGGTGAGCTGCCGGATGCGGGTGATGGTGATGGGCTGCAGGGGGTGATGGATGAGACTTCTTCTTCGAAGGATGCGCTGGTTCCACAAAAGATGGAAAAACTGCGCACCCACTACAATGGGAAGCGGCAGGGTCGTTTCTCCCAACTCATAAAGATCTATCTTGAAAGCTCCCACAGACTGTTGGACAACCTCCTCGATGGCGTTGAGACACTGGATGCAGGTGCCATCTCCCAGGCAGCGCACAGTCTGAGTTCCGCCAGCGGCAACCTGGCTGCAACCGAACTGGCCAGTCTCTGTAAGACCCTCGAACTTGAAGGCCGGGCAGGGCAGCTGGCAAATGCCCCGGAACGTCTGGCGGCCATTGAGGCGGAGTACGGCCGTGTCGGTGATGCCCTGCAAGGTTTGGTGCAGAAAGAGCTGGGAGCGGATGAGGGTGGCGAGGCTGGTAGTGAGAATATGGGTGGCCCCAGGATTCTTATCGTGGATGACGAGATCACGGCAAGACAGATCGCCAAGGATGTGTTGGAGGATAGTGGTTTTGAGGTGATGGAAGCAACCGAGGGGTATGAAGCCCTGGAGTTGTTCGAGCAGGAGCAGCCCGACCTGGTGCTGCTGGATGTGGAGATGCCGCTGCTGGACGGGTTTGAGACCTGCCGCCGTATGAGTCGACGGATGGAAGCGAAGGATATACCTATCGTCATGGTGACAGGTCGCGGTGACATTGAAGCGGTGGAGCGGGCCTACACCATGGGGGCCACGGATTTTGTCACCAAGCCGGTGAAGTGGCCCGTACTGCTGCAGCGTATCAACTACATTCTGGGTTCTGCCGAGATCCTGGAGAAGCTCAGGCAGAACGAACGCAGTCTCGCTCATGCCCTGGAAGAGTTGCGCCGTAAACGGGATGAGGCGCTCTCCGCAGTGAAGGCGCGTGGTGAATTCCTCGCCAACATGAGTCATGAGATCCGCACCCCGATGAATGGGGTAATGGGGATGTTGGCTTTGCTGGAAGATGCCGATCTGGAGGGAAAAGAGCGGGACTACCTGGATACCGCACGACGTTCCGCCGATTCCCTGCTGCACATCATCAACGACATACTCGATTTTTCCAAGATAGAAGCGGAAAAACTGACGTTGGAGTGTGTGGATTTCGATCTTGGACGATTGGTGGAGGAGACCGCGTCGCTCTTCGTGGAATCCGCCAACAGTAAGGATCTGGAGTTGAACTGCTACATCGCAAACTCCATCTCCGGGATCTTCAGCGGTGATCCAACCCGCATCAGACAGGTGCTCTCCAATCTGGTGAGTAATGCCGTAAAATTTACCAATCGTGGAGGCGTTTTTCTGAAGGTTGAACTCCAGGAGGAACACGGCGGAAAGCAGTGGATACGCTTTACCGTTGAAGATACCGGCATCGGTGTTCAGGAAGGCGAGCAGGCGCATCTTTTTGAGCCATTTACCCAGGGCGACGGCTCCGTCACACGAAAATATGGTGGCACAGGGCTGGGGCTGAGTATCAGTAAGGAACTGGTCAGAATGATGGGCGGGGAGCTCGGCATGACCAGCCGCGTGGGACGGGGTTCCAGCTTCTTCTTTCACCTTCCGCTGATGCATGTTTCAAAGGCAGAACCTTTCCGGGTAGTATCGGAGAGTGACGTGCTCGAACACTGGGCCATGATTGTGGGTGGCAGTGCAACCAGTCGTTTTGTGCTGGAAACCTACCTTAAGACAGACCCTTTCCTGAAATTCTCTACCTGTGCGAGTTACTCTCAGGCGATACAGATTCTGCATGAGAATGCAGTTCAGGGAACGCAGAAGTACCATTTGCTGTTGCTGGATTGTGATGCCATCGAGACCGGGGGGAGGGAGTATGTCGAACATCTGAAGGACGATCCTGCAACCAAAGACCTAAAGATCGTACCCCTGCTTCAGGGGGGGCGCTCAGTGTGTGACTATGATGTGGCCGAGGTTGATGGTGTATTGGCTAAACCGGTTCGTAAGGATCAGCTATTCGAGATGCTTAGTAACCTCTTCAGCAATAGGGATAATAATACGATGCTACAACAGAAGAGAGAAGGAAAGAGAGAGCAGCAGATCCTGCCTCGATTTCAGGGAAGTGTACTGGTGGTTGACGATGAGCCGATGAACCTCATGGTGGCAGTGGGGATTCTGGAGAAGTTAGGCATCTCTCCCGACAATGCGAAGAACGGGCAACAGGCGATCGAAAAGAGTCGGATGGTGGAGTATGACCTGATTCTCATGGACTGCCAGATGCCGGGGATGAGCGGCTATGAAGTGACTGGGATGATTCGTAATCGTGAAGCGTTGAGTGGTGGTAATCGGACACCCATAATCGCGATGACAGCAAATGCGATGGAAGGGGCGAAAGAAGAGGCAATCCAGCACGGCATGGATGATTACATCAGCAAGCCCTTCCAGCCAGGTGAACTTGCCAGCCTGCTTTCCAGCTGGTTGCTGCCGGCCCAGGATGTGGCAGATTCTCCAGGTCAGGCCGAAATTGATGGGGAACTTATAGCAGACGCCGAGCAACGGCCGGTAGTTTGGGATCGGGTGGCTGCTCTGAAAACCATCGATGGTGATGAAAAGCTGTTGGGACAGATGATAGAGATGTTTGTTGAAAGGGTCCCGGTCACACTTGGTCATATCATATCTGCAATGGATAAGGACGATGCTGCAGTCATGGCCGGGTCGGCCCATGCATTGAAGGGACTGGTCAGCCACTTCTCCGCCTATCGGGCAAGGGATCTGGCTGCAGAGCTGGAGAAAAGAGCGAAGCTTGGTGAACTGGCGGGTGTGGATGAGCTTGTGGGAAGTCTGCGGCTTGAGGTTGAAACCCTAGTGGCGAACCTGGACGACGCCAGGTAGACCAGGTTCCGTATAAGTGCCGTGGGCCCGATCAAGCTTGCGGATCGGGCGCTGAAGTCCGGTAGGGTGCGCAATGTACACCATGATTGCTACAGGCAGCTCCTCCCCACCGGGACTGATAACCCGGCATAGCGGCAGGCCATCTTGGCGCCCCCCGGAAACAGTTTGTTGATGTAGGTTCTCGTCCAGCGGCAGTTGTGCTGGTCTTTACAGAGATTGCGTGAAAGTATCGGCATCTCCGGTGCGATGTCAAACTCCTGGTAAAATCGGTGCAGAAAGTCGATCAGCGTCCAGTGATCCTTGCCCAGCACAACTGCGTCTCTCTGTGCCAGGGTTTCTGCTACTAACGGACTCCAGTCTTCTGCATTCAGCAGATAGCCGTCGCTATCGGTGGCGATCAGTCTGCCATCGATTTCGAGAACTTCTGCGGTATTGATCTGTGTGGTGGCTTGAATCCTCGCCTGTTCCTCCAGTCGCATCTTACACCTCCGGGTGGATCGGATACTGCTGTTTGGGGGTTATGATTGTTATAACCTAAAAATAGCAGGGAAATAGATTAGCTGCAGAAAAAGGTTTGTCAGTCTGTTTCACGCTTGGCAGAAAAAAAGAGGGCGTCGAAGATCATGAGCGTTACGCCGACGAAAATGGCGGAGTCGGCGATGTTGAATGCGGGCCAGTAGTACTCCTGGTAGTGGAAGTGCAGAAAATCGATGACGTGGCCAAAAAGCAAGCGGTCAATGACATTGCCGATAGCGCCACCAACAATCAGTGAGAGGGCGACAGCGATGGTTTTTTCCGCAGGCTTCAGGCGCCAGATCCAACCGACCAACACTGCGGATACGCCCAGCGCCAGGATGATGAAGAACCAGCGCTGCCATCCTCCCTGCTCACTGAGGAAGCTGAACGCAGCCCCCTCGTTATACATCAGAGTGAGATCGAAGAACGGCAGCAGGGTGGACGGTTGATAGGCGGACAGCGCCGCCTCCGCCCACTGCTTGGTTGCCTGGTCGAGCAGGAGAACGAGCAGTGAAAGCCAGAGCCAGCGTTGCATGGTGACCTCAGGCAAAGCGCCGGATCTCGCCCTTTCCGGCGACATTGGTGGCACAGCGGCTGCAGAGATCAGGATATTTCTTGTCCACCCCCACCTCTTCCCGATGGTGCCAGCAACGCACGCACTTGGGCAGGTTAGAGGGCGTGGGTCTGACCCAGAGTCCATCGACTTCGGTCTCTATTGCATCGGCGGATTTAGTCGCTAGAGGCAGAACCCGGGCCTCCGATGTGATCAAAACAAAACGCAGTTCTTCACCCAGATCATCGAGGGTTGCCCTCAATTCACCGTCGCAGTAGACCTCCACCTCTGCATCCAGGGCGGAACCGATCTTGCCGTCGGCGCGCAGGGACTCCAGCTGCTTTGATACCGCAGTGCGTACCGGGATCACTTGCTCCCAGAAGGCGCGGTCAAAACGGTCGTCGCCATCCAGAGAGAAGAGACCGGAATACCAGCTTTCGAGAAAGACGCTCTCGCCACGTTCCCCCGGTATATGCAACCAGACCTCATCGGCGGTGTAGCTTAGAATCGGGGCCAGCCAGCGGGTCATCGCCTCGACGATGTGGTACATCGCAGTCTGGCAGGAGCGGCGCGGCAGGCTGTCCACCTGGGTGGTGTACTGCCGGTCCTTGATCACGTCGAGATAGAAACCGCCCATCTCGGTAACGCAGAAGTTGAGCACCTTCTGATAAATCAGGTGGAATTGATAGTGCTTGTAGGCTTCGATGATCTCCTGCTGCAGTTGCAGGGCGCGATCCACCGCCCAACGATCGAGTTCGATCATCTCCCCCGGTGTTACCATGTTCTGCGCCGGATCGAACCCGTTGAGGTTGCTGAGCAGGAAACGCGTGGTGTTGCGTATGCGGCGGTAGGCATCGGCGGTGCGCTTCAGTATCTCGTCCGAGACGGTCATCTCGTTGCGGTAGTCGGTGGCCGACACCCAGAGGCGAATGATGTCGGCGCCCAGGTTCTTGATCACCTTTTGTGGCGCCATCACATTGCCCTTCGACTTGGCCATCTTCTCGCCCTTGTCGTCGACGGTGAAGCCGTGGGTCAGCACCTGTTTGAAGGGGGCGCAGTCGTTCATCGCCACCGAGGTGAGCAGGGAAGACTGGAACCAGCCACGGTGCTGGTCGGAGCCTTCGAGATAGAGATCCGCAGGGAAGCGCAGCTGCTCACGGGCCTGCAGTACGCACTGATGGGTCACTCCGGAATCAAACCAGACATCCAGCGAGTCGGTGACCTTGGTGTAGTCAGCGGCTTCGTCCCCCAGCAGTTCTTGGGCGTCGAGGTCGAACCAGGCTTCAAAGCCCTTCTCCTCGACCCGATTTGCCACGGCTTTCACCAGTTCGGCGGAGTTGGGGTGCAGTTCGTTGGTCTCTTTATGGACAAAGAGGGTGATCGGTACGCCCCAGGTGCGCTGGCGTGAGATGCACCAGTCCGGGCGGTTCTCCACCATGCCCTGGATGCGCGCCTTGCCCCAGTCGGGCAACCATTCGACGTTGTCGATCTCGTGCATTGCGGTCTGACGCAGTCCGCCCTGGTCCATGCTGATGAACCACTGCGGGGTGGCGCGGAAGATGATCGGGGTTTTGTGGCGCCAGCAGTGCGGATAACTGTGGTTGAGGCGTTCCTCGCGCACCAGTGCGCCGTGTGCCTTGAGCACTTCGATCACTTTCTCGTTGGCGGAGAAGACGTGCTGGCCCGCGAACAGTTCGGTGCCCTCCACAAAACAGCCGTTGTTGCCCACTGGATTGTCCACTGGCAGACCATAGCGGGCGCCGACCACATAATCGTCAAGACCGTGACCGGGGGCAGTGTGCACAGCACCGGTACCCGCCTCGAGGGTGACATGCTCCCCCAGAATCACCTGCACATGGCGTTCATAGAAGGGGTGTTGCAGCTTGAGTCCCTCGAAGGCATCGCCTTTGGCATAGGCGATGACGTGATACTTCTCGATGCCGTAGCGATCCATCACATCTTTCAGCATGGCGTCGGCAATCACCATGCGCTCTTTGCCCAGTGGACCGTCGCACTGCACCACTGCGTATTCCAGGCTCGGGTTGAGCGCCACTGCCTGGTTGGCGGGCAGGGTCCAGGGTGTAGTGGTCCAGATAACAAAATGCATCGGACCTTCACCCAGCCCATCGGGCACATGGTGGCAGCGGTCGAACAGCGCCGGTTCTTCGAGCACACGAAAGCGCACATCGATGGCAAAAGAGTCCTTGTCCTGGTACTCCACTTCTGCTTCGGCCAGAGCCGAACCGCAGTCAGTGCACCAGTGGACCGGCTTGGAGCCTTTGTGCACATGGCCATTCTCGACGATGCGGCCAAGAGAACGAACGATATCCGCCTCGAATCCATGGTCCATTGTGAGATAGGGGTTCTCCCACTCACCGAGTACACCCAGGCGTTTGAAATCGTCACGCTGACTATCCACCTGCTTGGCGGCATATTGACGGCATGCCTTGCGGAACTGTCCGCTGGTCACTTTGGCTCCGGGCTTGCCGATCTTCTTTTCCACCTGGAGTTCAATAGGCAGGCCGTGGCAGTCCCATCCCGGCACATAAGGTGCGTCGAAACCGTCCAGCGTACGGCTCTTGATGATGATGTCCTTGAGGATCTTGTTGACCGCATGACCGATATGGATGTTGCCGTTGGCGTATGGAGGGCCGTCGTGCAGAATAAACTTGGGCCGTCCGGCGCATGCCTCGCGGATCCTGGCGTAGAGATTGTTTTCCTCCCATTTCTTCAGTATCTCCGGCTCGCGCTGGGCCAGATTGCCTCGCATTGGGAAGGCTGTTTTGGGAAGGTTGAGGGTCTGCTTGTAGTCGCTCACGGACGGCTGCCTGTGGTGGATTCCAACAAAAGTGGGCTATTGAACCGCAATCCGGCGCAATGCGCAAAGTATCTTGCTGGTTTCGAGGATCTCGAGTCAGGATGTAGGCCTGATCAAGCGTAGCGGATCAGGCAAATGTGCGCTGAGCAAACAACTGATGCCGGATCCGCTACGCTTGATCCAGCCTACAAGTTATTGGCGCAATGAGTGCGCTAAATCCCAAGCTCAATTCGCGCCGCCGCTGCATCGTCCAGAATCTGTCTGCGCAGATCCTCGAATGAGTCGAATCTTTTTTCGTCGCGGAGTTTGTGCACAAACTCCACCTGAACATGCTCACCGTAGACTGAACGGTCGAAGTCGAACAGGTGGGTCTCCAGCAGATAACGGGTGTCTCCCTCCACCGTGGGACGCGTACCTATGTTGGCCACACCGGGCAGTGGTTGTTTATCCAGGCCCCGGACCTTGACGGCGTAGACGCCGCGTAGTGGGCTGACACGGCGATGCAGGTTCACATTCATGGTGGGAAAGCCGATGGTGCGTCCGCGTTCGTCTCCGTGAGCCACGCGGCCGCAGATGCGATAGGGACGCCCCAGGCATAACTCTGCCGCCTGCAGGTTGCCATCGGTGAGCAGTTGCCGGATGCGGGTGCTGCTGACGCGATCGGCATCAAGCTTGAAGGTGTTCATGTTCTCCACCTCGAATCCGTGCTGATTTCCCATGGACTGCAGCAGATGGAAGTCGCCCTTCCGTCCCATGCCGAAACGGAAGTCGTCGCCAACTGACAGGAAACGGGCATCGAGACCGCTGACCAGCAACTCTTCAACAAAGGCAACGGCTGGCATCGACGCCATCTTCCTGCCGAATTCCAGGATCACGGCCCGCTCGATGCCGATATCCTTCATCGCCTGCAGTTTTTCCCGCATGCGGGTGAGCCGGGCAGGTGCGCCGTCAGGCTGGAAAAACTCGCGGGGCTGGGGCTCAAAAGTCACTACTGTGGCGGGCAGGCCGAATTCGCGCCCCTTTTCGAGCAGGTGCTGAAAAACCGACTGATGGCCCAGGTGCACGCCATCGAAATTGCCGATGGTGGCCACGCAGCCCCTGTGTTCTGGTCTCAAATTGTGTAAGCCGCGAATGACTTGCATAAAAAACCGCCTCGTTTGAAGCGGCTTATTATAAGGGATGAAGAAAAAGGTTAAAGGTGGCCGTGTCGTCGGAGTGACCGAGTTTTGTCGTAACTGGCGTTGGAAGGATGTAGGCCGGTTCTAGCGCAGTAGAACCGGCAACCCCAATGGCTTTGCCAAACTCTGGCCCGCCCGATCCGCTGCGCTTGATCGGGCCTGCTTGTATTCATTGCTGAAAGGTACTTGCATCGGGAAACGACGGACACATGCTTGTGTCACCTGTCACCTTACTTACGCGGAACGAAAATGGCGCAGCCTGACACCGGAAGAGATGAGGACGAAAAAGTAGACGCAGGCGCCAAGTATGATCCAAAACGCAAGGTGGAGGATGCGTTCCCAGGTGCCAAGCAGCAGCCAGGCATCAGTGTCACCGCTGCCCCAGATGAGCAGAGCCCCCATTATTGCTGCTGCTGCTCCAGTGCGCAGCCAGATAAGGTTCCACCCAGGGCTTGGTTGATAGATCTGCTCTTTTCTCAGCCAGTGGTAGAGCAGGTAGGCGTTGAGGATGGATGACAGAGTCGTAGCCAGGGCAAGGCCTGCATGGGCCAGAGGAAACACTAAAATAATATTGAAAGCCATGTTGGCGAACATGGCGATGATGCCGACGCGTACCGGCGTACGGGTATCCTGTCTGGCGTAAAAACCCGGTGCGAGGATCTTGATCAGAATGATGGCCATCAGGCCGGGGGCATAGGCCATCAGACTCCGGGACGACATGACGACATCGTTGGTGGTGAAGGCTTCGGAGTGGAACAGGGTGATCAACATCGGGCTTGCCAGCAGCAGCAGCCCTACAGCTGCGGGAATACCCAGCAACACAGTGACGCGCAGGGCCCAGTCCAGGGTGCTGGAAAATTCCTCGGGTGATTTTTCGGAGTGTTTGCGCGACAGGTTGGGCAGGATCACGGTACCGAGAGCAACCCCGAGAATACCCACCGGAAACTCCATCAGGCGGTCAGAGTAGTAGAGCCAGGAGATGCTGCCGCTAACCAGGAAAGAGGCGATGAGCGTATCCAGCAGCAGGTTCAACTGGCTTACAGAGACGCCAAACAGGGCGGGAATCATCAGTCGCAGGACGCGGATTACGCCCTTGTCCCGGAAGGCTACCTTGGGTTTCGGAATCAGGTTCAACTGGTAGAGAAAAGGAAACTGAAACATGAACTGCACGCCACCGGCGATGAGGACGCCCCAAGCCAGCGCCATCACAGGCTCTTCCATGCGTGGCGAAAGCAGGAGTGCGCAGCCGATCAGCGATATATTGAGCAGCACGGGGGTGAAGGCCGGCACGCCAAAGCGGTTGTGCGCGTTCAGGATGCCCCCGGCGAAAGCAGTGAGAGAGATGAAGAAGAGATAGGGGAAGGTGAGGTGCAGCATCTCCACCGCCAACTCATACTTGCCCTCATCCTCACCGATGAAGCCTGGCGCGAAGATCATCACCAATAGTGGAGCTGCGATCACGCCGATTGTGGTCGTCAACAGCAGCACCAAACCCAGTGTGCCCGCCATCTTGTCTATAAACTCTTTTAGTTCTGCAAAGGAGCGTTGGCTGCGGTACTCTGTCAATACCGGGACAAAGGCCAGTGAAAAAGCCCCCTCGGCGAACAGGCGACGCATGAAATTCGGAATCTTGAAAGCGACGAAGAAGGCATCCGTGGCGGCATCGGCCCCGAACAGGCGCGCCAATACCAGATCTCGCACAAACCCGAGGATGCGGGAGAGCATGGTATTTGAGCCGACAGTGGCAAAGGGTTTGAGAAAAGAAGCCAGTGAACTGTCCTTGATTCGTTGTTGTACTTATTATAACTGCAGAGTATAAGCCCATTTCAGGACAAGATAGTGAAAAAATCGGCAGTTTTTCTGAAGTCGTAGAGAAGAGTTGACATTGACTGGATTATTGCGCAATATGTGCGCCCTTCCGATTTTGTGAATGTTCAGGAGTCAAAAGTTGGCCAATTCAGCCCAAGCCCGTAAGCGCGCACGTCAAGCCGACAAGCGCCATCTGCACAACCAGTCCCGTCGCAGCACCATGCGCACCCACGTCAAAAGGGTTGTGAGTCTGATCGAAGAGGGCAATAAGGAGGGCGCTGCAGAAGCCTTCAAGAGTGCTGTGCCTGTGATTGATCGCAGTGCCAATGAGGGGCTGATCCACAAGAACAAGGCTGCGCGTCATAAGAACCGTCTGAATGCTCAGATCAAGGCGCTGTAAGTTGTAATCGACTGCTCCTGTAGGAAAACCGGCGGAAGCCGGTTTTTTTATGTCTGGAGATTTAGCTTTAGTTTTTGGGCGTTGCTGTAGTGGTGTGTGTTTCCTGTCGGTTTTAGATGGTTTTGTGTCGCTACGCGACGGTTTTTCTAACGGGGCTTCCGCGCCCCTACGGCAGGTTACTTTTCTTTTCACGAAAAAGAAAAGTGACTCGTCCTGCAGGACGAAAAGTGTGCTGTCAGAAAAAGAAGAAAATTACGACAAGGTTGGGGAAGCTACATTAGAAAACCATCGCGTAGCGACACATAAACATCAAAAAACAACAGGCATTACAACTGATTTCAAAGTAGAAAATCACAGCAACACAAGATTATCCCGATGAATCAACTCCGCTTCATCCACATAACCCAAAACCCCCTCGATCCGGCTGCTCGGCAGCCCCATGATGCGCCTAGCCTCCTGGGCATCATAGTTGGCAAGTCCACGGGCCACTTCACAGCCTGAACTATCGAGACAGACCACCGCTTCACCGCGGGCAAATTCACCTCTGACATTAGTTACGCCGACTGCCAGCAGGCTGCTGCCCTGTTCCTGTAGCACGCGCACTGCACCGCCATCCAGTGTAAGGTAGCCTCGTACCTGTAGTTGGCCTGCAAGCCAGCGTTTACGGGCGGCTTGAGGCTCCTGAACGGGTTTCAGCAGGGTGCCTATCTCTTTGCCTTGGGCTATTTCCGCCAAAACCCCTGGCCTGGCGCCGGGAGCGATGATGGTGCCGGTGCCTGAGCGGGCAGCCAGTCGGGCGGCCCGCACCTTTGTGACCATGCCGCCCAAGCCGAGACCGTTCGCGCTGCCACCGGCCACCTCGTCAAGCTGAGGATTGTCCACCCGGGTTTCATTGATCAGGGTGGCTTTGGGATTGAAACGGGGATCGGCATCGAACAATCCCTCCTGATCGGTGAGCAGGAGAAGCAGGTCCGCCTCTATCAGGTTTGCCACCAAGGCTGCCAGGGTGTCATTGTCGCCAAAGCGGAGTTCTTCTGTGGCCACTGTGTCATTTTCATTGACGACCGGTACCACGCCCAGTTCCACAAGGGTGCGCAGTGTGCTGCGGGCGTTGAGATAACGGGGGCGGTCAGCGAGATCGTCGCGGGTAAGCAAGACCTGGGCAGTGTGCAGGTCATGTTTTTGAAAACAGGTTTCGTAGGCGCGAATCAGCCCCATCTGGCCGATGGCCGCCGCCGCCTGTAGCTCGTTGAGGTTGTGCGGGCGGCGTCTCCACCCCATACGGCTCATGCCCTCTGCGACGGCGCCTGAGGAGACGAGTACGATCTCGTGGCCGGCCTGCCGGAGCTGTGCCATCTGCTCCACCCAGGGTGACAGGGTCTCCTGGGATAGGCCCTTGCCGTCTGAGGTTAGCAGGGCGCTGCCGATCTTGATGACCCAGCGTTTGGTGGTGGGGATCGAGTCGCGTGAAATCATGGTTTCCCCGTCACTTCTCCTCCAGTGGGTCCCAGGGCGCCTCTTCGATCTCTTCCGTCTGAGTCTCACGCCAGAGTACTTCGAGCCGCTCCATCAGGGCACTGATCAGTTCCTGAGTACCTTCGCCGGTTGCTGCGGAGATAACGAAAACCGGTCCGGTCCATCTTAGTTCGGTCAGAATCTGTTGTTGCCGCTCTTCGAGTTCGTCGATGGACAGCAGGTCCTTCTTGTTGAGCACCAGCCAGCGCTCCTGCATAGCCAGTTCACTGGAGTAGTGTTCCAGTTCCGTTTCGATGCGGCGCACCTCGCCAGCGGGATCAGCCGATTCATCCATTGGCGCGATATCCACCAGATGCAGCAGCAGGCGGGTGCGGGAGAGGTGTTTGAGAAATCGCAGGCCAAGGCCTGCACCGTCCGCCGCGCCTTCGATAACGCCAGGGATATCCGCTACCACGAAGCTGTGGTCGCGTCCCAGCCTCACGACGCCGAGGTTGGGATAGAGGGTAGTGAAAGGGTAGTCTGCCACTTTGGGGCGTGCGCTGGATAT
This sequence comes from Gammaproteobacteria bacterium (ex Lamellibrachia satsuma), assembly GCA_019623805.1. Lineage (NCBI taxonomy): Bacteria > Pseudomonadati > Pseudomonadota > Gammaproteobacteria > Gammaproteobacteria bacterium (ex Lamellibrachia satsuma). Next base: position 1,522,735 of record CP053680.1, on the reverse strand, counting down.
CTTGCTGATGAGGCTCGACTTGCCGGCGTTGGGCATGCCCAGCAGGCCGACGTCCGCAAGTAGAATCAGCTCCAACAGCAGTTCGCGGCACTCGCCGGGGGTACCTTGGGTGAACTGGCGTGGGGCGCGGTTGGTGCTGCTCTTGAAGTGCACATTGCCGATTCCCCGTGTGCCGCCCTGGGCTACCAGCAGTGCCTGCTTGTGCTCCAGCAGTTCGCCGATAAGCTCACCGGTCTCATCGTCTTTGACTCTGGTGCCAACAGGTACGCGTACATAGATATCCTTGCCACTGCGGCCGGTTCTCTCCTTTCCCATGCCGTTTTGACCCCGTTCACCCCTGTGAATGCGCTGGGTGCGGAAATCGACAAGGGTATTGAGGCCGCTGTCGGCAATCAGATAGATGCTGCCGCCATGGCCGCCGTCACCGCCATCGGGGCCGCCCCGGGGGATGTATTTCTCCCGGCGAAAGCTGGCGCAACCGTTTCCGCCGTCACCGGCGTCAACCTTGATAGTGGCTTCGTCGACAAATTTCATAAGCTATTGTGGGTCTCTAGAGAGATGTTCTGTCAGGGGTCGGAGTCAAACCGCTCAACTCTATATCAACTGCTGACAGCTCAGCCCGGTTTGACTCCGATCCCTGCAAGTGTTCGTGCAGATATGTTTAAGAGCCACAAAGCAAAAAGCCCCGTCAAAGACGAGGCCCTTGCTGATCCGGTCAGAGGCTGAATCAGTCAGTGACCACGCTCACGTACTTACGGTTGCGCGGGCCTTTCACCTCAAAAAGAACCTTGCCGTCAGCTTTGGCGAACAGGGTGTGATCCTTACCGATGCCAACGTTGACGCCGGTGTGGAAACGGGTGCCGCGTTGGCGCACGATGATGCTGCCTGCGCTGATGGTTTCACCGCCGTAGATCTTGACGCCAAGACGTTTGGATTCTGAATCGCGGCCGTTACGTGTGCTGCCGCCTGCTTTCTTATGTGCCATTTCGCTCTCTCCTCAGCTCGCGCTGATACCGGTCACCTGCAGTTCGGTGTACCACTGACGATGCCCCTGACGCTTCATGTGATGCTTGCGACGACGGAACTTGATGATCTTCACTTTTTTACCGCGACCGTGGGATTTCACGGTGGCCGTTACCTTGCCGCCATCGACATAAGGTGTGCCGACCTTGATATCTTCACCATCAGCAACCATCAAAACCTTATCCAGTTCGACAGAAGCACCTTGATCCGCGCTCAGCTTCTCCACCTTGACGGTGTCGCCTTCTGAGACGCGATACTGCTTGCCGCCGGTTTGAATTACCGCATACATAGCCTATCCCCAAGAAAACCTGTTGATCCTAATGCGGGAGGGACCCCACACGGAAAGAGGCGGGATTCTACCCATAACGGCTGACAAGGTCAACCGGAGATTGACCGCTGCTCAGCCAGGTCGAGATAGCGCTGGTGCAGCTGTTCGACGGCTTTTTCGAGCGTCTGGAGTCCCCCGTCGTTGCTGATGACATCATCTGCTGCAGCAAGGCGGGATTGGCGGTCGACCTGCGCGGCGATGATCTGTCCAATCTGAGTTTTTTTGAGTCCGTCGCGCTGCTGGACCCGCGCTATCTGATGAACCTCCGGAATATCCACCACCAGTATGCGGTCGGCAAGGCTGTCCTGGCCCGACTCCAGCAGTAGTGGAATGACCAGTACGGCATAGGGTGTGTCGAGTTGCACCAGACGAAGCTGCATCTCGCTGCGGATGCGGGGGTGCAGGATCTGTTGCAGTTGGAGACGTTTGGTGCTGTTTTCGAAGACGATGCTGCGCATTCTGTCACGATCGAGTCCACCCTTCGGGGTGATGACGTCGGCGCCGAATCTCTTCCGAATCTCATCCAGTGCCGGGGCGCCGGGCTCCACCTGTTCGCGGGCGATCAGATCAGCGTCAATGACCGGGACTCCCAGCTTTTCAAAGTGCCGTGAGACGGTGGACTTGCCACTGCCGATGCCGCCGGTGAGGGCGACGACTAAAGCAGGCCTGCCCATTGCAGATAGGCATGGTTGATGGCGTCACCCCACAGCAGGCTGATCCAGCCGGCGCAGGCCAGGTAGGGGCCGAAGGGGATCGGGATATTTCGGTCCCGGCCGCGGAACAGAATCATGGAGACGCCAAACAGTGCCCCGACAAAGGCGGAGAGCAGAATGATCTGCGGCAGGTAGTGCCAGCCCAACCAGGCGCCGAGCAGGGCCAGCAATTTGAAATCGCCGTAACCCATGCCCTCCTTGCCGGTCAGTCGCTTGAATAGCTGGTAGACGCTCCAGAGGGAGAGATAACCGGCGGCGGCGCCGATGATGGCTGATTGGCTATCGGTGAAGAGTCCGTTGAGACTCAGCAGCAGTCCCAGCCAGAGAAAGGGCAAAGTGATGTTGTCGGGCAGCAGTTGTGTATCGAAGTCGATCAGGCTCAGAGAGATCAATGCCCAGGTAAGGGTCATTGCCGCCAGCGCCTCCCAGCTGAGACCGAAATGCCAGGCTACCGCCAGGGTCATGATGCCGCTCAGGGTCTCCACTGCCGGGTAGCGCAGACTGATTTTCGCCTTGCATCCCGAGCAACGGCCCTTGAGCAGAATCCAGCTGAGTACCGGTATGTTCTCCCAGGGCCGGATTTTGTGGCCGCAATTGGGGCAGTGGGAGACGGGGCGGTTCAGATTGAAGGGGACGGGGGGCTGATCATTCGCTTCTTCTCCATTCAGTTCGCTGCACTCTCGACGCCATTGGGTCTCCATCATGATCGGGATTCGGTGGATCACCACGTTTAGAAAACTGCCGACCACCAAGCCGAGCAGGCCGCTGAAGAGCAGAAAAGCCCAGGGTGTTTGTTGCAGGAAGATGATGACAGACAAAGGAGCAGGCCTGATTGATTAGAGTGAAATAAAGCGCGCCAAACGTTCTATGTCATCCCGAGCATAGCGAGGGATCTTTGAGGTTTGGCAGCAAGCTTGCAGGGATTTCTCACATGCGTTCGAAATGACAGATGATGATTTTTCATTGTGAATGGGTATAAACCAAGCGTTAACCCAGTACCGCGGAGCCCATCTTGAATATCGGCAGGTACATGGCAACCACCAGGCCGCCGACCAGGGTGCCGAGGATGACCATGATCAGTGGCTCTAGCAGGCTGCTCAAGGCGTCGACCGCATTGTCCACTTGCTCCTCGAAAAAATCCGCCACCTTGGAGAGCATGTCGTCCAAAGAGCCCGACTCCTCGCCGATGGCGACCATCTGGATCACCATATTGGGGAATAGATTGCGCTGTCTCATCGCCAGTTGCAGGGATTGGCCGGTTGCCACGTCTTCCCGCATGCGCAGCACGGCGTCGCTGTAGACCACGTTACCTGTGGCGCCGGAGACCGACTCCAGGGCCTCCACCAATGGCACACCGGCGGTGGACATGGTGGAGAGGGTGCGGGCAAAACGGGAGATAGCCGCCTTGTTCAGGATCGGGCCGAGAATGGGCAGTTTCAGCAGTATACGGTCCACGCGCTGACGGAAGGCGCGGGAGCGTTTCCAGGTGCCGCCAATCAGATAACCGGCCAGGACGACCCCGCCCAGCATGGCCCACCACCAGCCCTGTACCACATGGGCGATGTTGATGACGACGCGGGTGAAGACCGGCAGGTCGGCGCCAAACCCTCTGAACAACTGCTCAAACTGGGGAATCACGAAGATCATGATGATCGCGGTGACCACGATGGCGACGAGAATAACGGATATTGGGTAGAAGAGGGCTTTTTTGATCTTGCCCTTGATCGACTCGGTCTTCTCCTTGTAGAGCGCGATCTTGTGCAGCAGCGTCTCCAGCACACCGGCATGTTCACCGGCGCTGACCAAACTACAGAAGAGATCGTCGAAATATAAGGGGTGCTTTTTCAGTGCATTTGCCAGTGCGGTGCCGCCTTCGACGTCGGCCTTAACCGCCAGGATCAGATCCTGCATGGAGGGGTTTTCGTGCCCCCGCCCGATGATTTCGAAGGCCTGCACCATGGGAACCCCGGCGCTCATCATGGTGGCCAGCTGACGGCTGAATATGGCGATGTCTCCGCTGCCGATCTTCTTTTTGCGTGAGCCGAACAGGGGAGCGGATTTCTTGCGGATCTTGAGCGGGACAACCCCCTGCCGTCGCAGTTCCGCTCTCACCAGCGCCACGTTGGAGGCGCGGGTTTCGCCGGTGATGCGGGAGCCACGCTTATCGCTGCCCTCCCAGGCGTAGAGGTAGCTCTTGTGTTGAGTTTTTTTCGCTGCACGCGCCATGGATTAGTCCTTGGTTACCCGATTGATCTCGTGGAGACTGGTAATGCCGGATCTGACCTTGCGCAATCCGGACTGGCGCAGGTTGGCAACCCCTTCCTTACCGGCCAGGCCGGCCAGTTGCAGGGAGGTGCCCCCTTCCATGATCAGTTTGCCCATGTCTTCTGAAACCGGCATAACCTGAAATATACCAACGCGTCCTTTATAGCCGCTGGTACACAGATCACATCCTACGGGTTTGTAGATTGTAAATCCCTCGTCGATCTCTTTCTGGGTGAAACCCTCTTCCAGCATGGCCTCTGTGGGAAGGCTGTCCGGTGTCTTGCAGTGGTCGCAGAGCCGGCGAGCCAGCCGCTGGGCCAGGATGAGTAGAACCGAGGAGGCGATATTGAAGGGGGGGATGCCCATGTTGGCCAGCCGGGTAAGGGTCTGGGGGGCGTCGTTTGTGTGCAGGGTGGAGAGCACCAGATGGCCGGTCTGGGCAGCCTTGACTGCGATCTCGGCAGTCTCCAGGTCGCGTATCTCGCCCACCATTATGATATCCGGATCTTGGCGCAGAAAGGCGCGCAGGGCCGTCGCAAAGGTGAGGCCGGTCTTGGAGTTCTGGTTGACCTGATTGATGCCTGCCACCTGGATCTCCACCGGATCCTCTACGGTGGAGATGTTGACCTCCGGTTTGTTGAGCAGGTTCAGGGCCGTATAGAGGGAGACGGTCTTGCCGCTGCCGGTGGGCCCGGTTACCAGGATCATGCCGTAGGGTTTGCCGATGGCGTTGAGAAAGTCTTCGCGTTGTTCCGGTTCAAAACCCAATGCTTCGATGCCGAGCTGGGCGCTGGTGGGGTCGAGGATACGCAGTACCACCTTCTCTCCGTAGAGTGTGGGGCAGGTATTGACGCGAAAGTCGATGGAGCGGTTCTTCGACAGCTTCATCTTGATACGCCCATCCTGGGGGATGCGGCGCTCCGAGATGTCCATGCGTGACATGACCTTGACCCGGCTGGTCAGGCGGTTGGCCAGGTTGGATGGTGGCGAAGCGACCTCCCGCAGCAGGCCGTCCTGGCGGTAGCGTATCCGGTATTTGTATTCGTAAGGCTCGAAATGAATATCAGAGGCGCCTGCATTGATGGCGTCCAGAAGGATCTTGTTGACATAGCGCACCACCGGGGCTTCGTCGACATCCAGGTCTCCATCACCTGCGGGTTCATCTTCGCCGCTGCTGATGTCCAGGTTGTCGAGGTCTGTGTCCAGCAGGTCGTCCATGCTGGTGTCCTGGGCCTCCAGCGCCTGCTCTATCAGGCGGGTGAGTTTGTCCTCCTCAACCAGGATCGCCTCGGATGATAGCCGGGTGTTGAAGCGAATCTCATCGAGACCCTGATGGTTGGTCGGGTCGGAGACTGCCAGGAAGAGCCGGTTGCCCCGTTTGAACAGCGGCAGCGTATGGTGGGCGCGTATCAGCTTTTCATCCACCAGATCCCGTGGCAGGACATCCATATCCACCGCGTCGAGGTCGAAGATAGGCACACCGAAACTGCGGGAGGCGGAGATGGCGATGTCGAGGCTGTTGAGCAGTTGGTTCTCGACCAAATGGGTGACAAAAGGGGTGCGCTGTTTCAGTGCCTCGGCAAAAGCCGCTTCCGCCCGCTCTTCAGAGATCAGATCGTCCTGAATGAGACCGCGGGCCATGCCGCTGAGATTCATTTTGGGTTTGGTGGTAGCCATCCTGTCCTGAGATCGATTCGACGGGGAATCTTTCTGCCTCTGCCTTGCTCTCTCTGGTTATCATGTGCCGGTATGTTGCTGCCGGGTCTAGTGGATCGGGCCGGGTGCTGCAGGGAAACGAATCACATTTGGATGTGTTGCTTCAAAAACAGTCTGCAAGCAGCTGATCTACTTAAGGCAATATAGCCTGCAACACCCAAGGGATCAATTGCAGACATAGGTGCCGTTGGTCTGATCACGGTTGCAGGTGATGGTGGCGGCAGCTTCATTTGTATCGGTTACGGTCATGCTATAGCCGGTGGCGATTGTACCGGGCGCTGCTGGCGCTGCCACCACATAGTTAAAGCTGCCGCCGTCGCCATCGGGTCGCCAGCCGAGGTTTCCTGCATCGTCAAGTGTCCTCGTCCCGGCTGCGTCGGCATCCCACTGGCCGGCAACGTAGCTGTTGTTATCAAGAAAGAAGTCCTCTAGCGCCAGTCGCAGGGGTTCAGTGTTCATACGTACGGTGCCGATGCGGGCCTCTGCTACGTAACCCTGATAGGCGGGGAAGGCAAACGCGGAGATGATGGCGATGATGGCCACGGTGATCATCAGTTCCACCAGGGTAAAACCACGGCTGTTGTAGATTCGGAGTTTCATGATATCTGCCCCATGTTTGCATCGAATGAGCCACACCCAGTTTATGGTTTAAGGCTTCTGGAAGAAAAACCAAAAAAGGAGGAAGCGGTCATGATGCCGCTTCCTCCCTCGCTGTGATTGCTTGCCTAGATGTCAGGTCAAGCGATTAGGTGCCGGCGCCGCCGCCTTTGGTAACTTTACCGTTAGCATCCACAGTATATGTGACGGCGTTTCCAGTAGGTATGCCGGAGCTGTCGCCGGCAGGGTCGTACTCGGGCAGGTCGAGGGTTACAGTAAATGCGGCCCCGGCACCTGCAACAACGACGCCGATGATGCCATCAGCGTCTACTGCAGCACCGGCAAAAATGTTGGTGGCTGCGCCGGGTGCTTGGTTGCCATCAGGATTCAGCACATTGCCTACCCAGGCTGCCATATCGCCAGTTGCAGCGCCATCCAGGTCGTAAAGATAGTCGCCGCCACGGGCCAGAACGGCCTGACGTTTTGCCATCTCTGACTTGATGACGTTGACGCCTTCTTCAAACGCGGTGTTGACGCGGGTAACGTTCGCTTCAGTGATGTAACCGTTATAAGCCGGAATCGCAATGGCGGCCAGGATGGCGATGATCGCGACAACGATCATTAGCTCGATTAAGGTAAAACCTGATTGATGTTTCTTCATTAGTCTCGTGCCTCATGTGCTTGGTTGGTGCCCGTTGTATCGGTCACTGCGTTTGAAACTTGAATTCGACAATATCGAATTGGTTGCCCTGAATATCGCAGGCTTCGTGCCATACGCTCCGGAACTACAGCATGTTTTCGTAGAGGGCTGTTTAACTTATTGAAAAAAAGCTGTTTTTCAGGCGATTTATTATCTGATTTTGACGACGGGAAGAATTAAATTGCTAGCAATATTTGTGCCGCTCCGTACCCTGAGCGTCAAAATGTGACAATTTTTGTCACATTGGGAATAGGCGAGGAATTGTGTTGTAGTTAATCTTAGGCGTTAAACGATTAAAGACAGGTGACAGGGCGAGTTTACAAAATTATTGTTAAATAGGGTTTGACGCGTTTCCGGGCCGAAGTAAACTTTGGAATCCTGAAAACTTCAGCTTTCAATCCCGAGCTTCTCCAGCCGATACCGCAGGGAACGCAGGCTCATGCCGAGTCTCTTTGCTGCGGCGGTGCGATTCCAGCGTGTCTCTTCCAGCGCCTTTACAATCGCCTGGCGTTCGATATCACCGAGCATATCGCCCAGGGGTTGGTCTGATTTAGCGTTGCTGTGGTCCAGCGGTGTTTCCGGCAGCAGCAGGTCATTCGCCGTCAATGTGTTGTTTTCGCACAGGGTGGTGGCCCGTTCCAGAATGTTCTCCAGTTCCCGCACATTGCCGGGGAATGGGTAGGCCTTGAGCCTGTCGAGGGCGTTGTCGAGTAGTTTGGGCTTTATGTCTTTGCCGCCGAGTCGTTCGAGGATCTTATCCGCCAGTAGCGGGATATCTCCTGAGCGTTCGCGTAGTGGTGGGATGGTCAGTTCGATGACATTGATGCGGTAGAAGAGATCCTGGCGGAATTCACCTTGCTTCACCCGTTCGGCCAGATCCTTGTGGGTGGCGCTGATGATACGGATATCCACCGGGATCTCCCGGTGTCCACCAACGGGGCGTACCCGTTTCTCCTGTATGGCGCGCAATAGTTTGACCTGCATTGAAAGCGGCAGGTCGGCCACTTCATCGAGAAAGAGGGTGCCACCGTCCGCTATGTGAAACAGCCCTTCATGATCAGTTGTGGCGCCGGTGAAACTCCCTTTGACATGGCCGAACAGTTCGCTCTCCATCAGTTCACGGGGAATGGCGCCGCAGTTGACGGCCACGAAATTCTGTTCTGACCTCGGTCCCTGGGCGTGGATCTGGCGGGCTGCCAGCTCCTTGCCGGTTCCCGACTCTCCGCTGATGTATACAGGTGCCTGGCTGCGGGCCAGTTTGGCGATCAATTGGCGGATGCGGTCCATTGCCTTGGATGTGCCCAGCAGAGGGCTGGCTGAGGTGACCTTGCCGGCACTCTCTTTCGCTGGTACAGGATCGGGCCGCTTTAGGTTGAGTGCCTTTTCCACCAGTTTGCGCAGTACTTCCAGATCCACCGGCTTGGAGACGAAATCGAAGGCTCCCGTTTTGAGGGCCTCCACCGCTGATTCCATGTTGCCGTGGGCGGTAATCATGGCAACGGGCGTCTGCGGATAGGTTTCACTGATGTGTCGGACCAGCTCGATGCCGTTCCCGTCCGGCAGCCGCATGTCGCTAAGGCAAAGGTCGAAGGTGTTTTTCGTCAGCAGTTCGCGAGCGTCTCCCAGGGTGAGGGCGGAGCGAGTATCTATGCCCATGCGCATCAGGGTTATCTCCAGCAGTTCGCAGATGTCGGGTTCGTCATCCACTATCAGCGCCAATGGTTGAGTCATGCCTGGGTGACCTCTTCGGCCGAGTTGTCGAATATAAGACGGAAGCAGCTGCCCCCGGTGGGGCCTGGAATATACTCCAGACGAATCTGGTTGTTCTCGCTCAACTCCCTTGCGATGTAAAGTCCCAGTCCGGTGCCGCTGTTGTGGGTGGTGTAGAAGGGTTCGAATATCTGCTTCGCCACATCCGGAGGAATGCCCGGACCGTTGTCGATAATATCCACAAAGGGAGTATCCAGTTCCGGTACCCGCCCCCCGACGATGGTGACCTTCAGTGCAACGCGTTCTTGCGAGTGCTGCAGGGCATTATTGCAGAGGTTGGTAACAATCTGTCGCAGCTGCTCCGGGTCGGCCTGGATCTGGGTCTCTTGCGGCTCTATCTGCAGACTGAATATATCACTGCCGAACCCCTGATTTCTGACCAGCTCCGCTATGATCTCCTCGAACCAGCTATGCAGATTGAATTTGGCCCACTCTCCAGGTTTGTGCCGGGAGAGTTGCAGAACGTTTTCGATCACCTGATTGACCCGCCCGGAGTTGACCTTGATGATCTCGATCAGGCGCTGGTCGGCTTTATCCAGATTGGGTGACTCGCTGAATAGCTGATTGGCGTGGCTGATGGCCCCGAGAGGGTTGCGGATTTCATGCGCAATGCTGGCGGTGAGCCGGCCCAGGGAAGCGAGTTTGAGATGCTGCGCCTCGAGTAGAACCCGGGATGTGTCCTCCAGAAACACCAGAACACCACCCAGATTGCCTCTGCCGAGTGCATTGAAACGGGGTCTCAGCTCCTTCCCCCTTGGAATGGCGCGAAACGGGGGGCAGTCGCAACGGCGGGTGCGTTTCCACTCCACCAGCATCTCAGCCAGTTCAGGGGAAGCGGCTCCCAGGCTGTTGCCGGGTTGGGCATCGGGCATGCCGAGCAGCCGCCAGGCGGGTTCGTTCATCAGCAGAATCTTTCCCTGGTCGTCGATCACCAATACGCCGGTTTGCATATGCTGGATGACGTAGTCGTTGAGACGGGCCATATTTTCCAGGTCGTGGGCGCGATGGTGGGCCAGTTCTTCACTTTCTCTGGCGCGTTTGGAGAGAACATGGGTGAGCAGCGCCAAGGCGAAGAAGACCGCGCCAAGGAATCCGGCTTGGGTAAAAAGGGCGGGAAAACTGCCGGTGAATTCGGCATAGATCTGTTCCGCTATCACCAGCAGCGATGCAAGAGAGGCAAACAGCAGTGCGGCCCGGCCCCCTGTCATCACGGCGCCGCCGGTTATGGAGATGGCGATCAGCATGCCCAGTCCACTCTCCAGTCCGCCGCTGGCGTGCATTAGCAGGGCGATCGCCAGGATATCGATGAAGATCATCATGTGGGCCTGCTGCTCCACCTCAGGAGAGCGCCAGTACCAGAAGATGCCGCTGGCCAGCACCAGGCCCAGATAGATGGTGGCAACAAAGGCGAACAACTCCGGCGCAAACTGTCCCAGAAAGCCGGGGCCTGTGCCGGTAAAAAAGAAGAATGGCAGGGAGAGCGAGAGGGTAAGCCGGTAGAGCAGGAACAGGCGCAGGGCATTCCAGGTCTGGAGGTTTTTTGCGTCTGCGTCGACGGGATCGGGTTGCAGTGTATCGAGCAGAGACTCAAACCATCCTTGCATGGAATTCGTTCTCCTAACTATTTCTGTTTCCGGGCCGCATCCCGGTGTTCGGCGTTGCAGAAGTGGTCTTCCCCGTCCCTGATGGCCTCCTCTTTCGGCAGATGTAACCCGCAGTATTTGCACTGCACGCTGTTGACCGACTTTTGTGAGGATGTGGTCTTGGGTTTTGTCAGGCGTTGGCGCAGCAGATGGCGGACAATCAGGTAGCCTACCCAGATCGCAGCAGCCAGAAGTAAGTAACGAAATCCCATATGAGTTATTTAGTCCGCGGGTGGTTTTTGGAATAATACCATCAATCTTAAAGTTTAAGCTGATCGAGGATCTTGTGAATCTGCGTATTCTGATTGCCCAGCACAATCTGCTGGTGGGGGATATCGAGGGCAATGCCCAGCGCGCCATCGATGTGGCGCAAAAGGCCCGTGATCAGGCGGATGTGATTGTCTTTCCAGAGTTGAGTTTGACCGGTTACCCGCCGGAAGACCTGCTGCTGCGGCCGGATTTTATCGACCGGGTGGAGGTTGCGGTTGAACGGATTCGCAGAGAGGTCAGTGGTATCTGCCTGGTGCTGGGTTATCCAAAACGCGCTGACGGCGCCCTCTATAACGTGGCGGGGGTACTGCGCGATGGGAAAGTGGTCGTCGAATATCGCAAGCAACAGCTGCCAAACTACAGTGTGTTTGATGAGAGGCGCTATTTTTCCTCGGGTTGTGAGAGCGGACTCTTCAGCGTCAATGGTATCAAGATTGGTCTTACGGTCTGTGAGGACGTCTGGGAATCAGCCCCTATTGCCCAAGCCTGCGAAGCCGGTGCGCAACTGATGCTGAACCTGAATGCCTCGCCCTACCATACCGGAAAGGCGCCGGAGCGGGAGGCGTTGATACAGCAGCAGGCACGGGAAAACGTGGTCCCGATCATCTATGCGAATCTGGTAGGAGGGCAGGATGAACTGGTGTTCGACGGTGGCTCCTTTGTGGTGGACGCCCAGGGGAACCTGACTCAGCGGCTGCCCTTTTTTGAGGAGGCTGAGGTTCTCAGTGAGTGGCGTATCGGTGCCCGCCCCGAACCGGTGGCGGCTGATGTGTCCAGGATTCCGGATGAGGCGGAAGCGGTCTATCGGGCGTTGGTGCTGGGCACTCGTGACTATGCTTTGAAGAACGGCTTTAATGGTGCCATTCTCGGACTCTCCGGCGGAATCGATTCCGCGCTCACCCTGGCGGTGGCGGTCGACGCATTGGGGGGCGATCAGGTCGAGGTAGTGATGATGCCCTCCCGCTATACTGCGCAGATGAGCAATGAGGACGCGGTGGAGGAAGCGGAGATTCTGGGAGTCGAACACCGTTCCATTCCGATCGCACCGGCCTTCAATGCCTTTGTCGACATGCTATCTGAAACCTTCTCGGATTGTTCGACGGATGTGACCGAAGAGAATATCCAGGCGCGTTGCCGCGGCATTATTCTGATGGCGATCAGCAACAAGAAAGGACGCATTCTGCTTACCACCGGCAATAAAAGCGAAATGGCGGTGGGTTACGCCACGCTTTATGGTGATATGGCAGGTGGATTCGCCCCGATCAAGGATGTGCCCAAGACGCTGGTCTACCGGCTTTGCGAATATCGCAACACCCTCTCCCAGGTGATACCTCAAAGGGTGATAGATCGACCGCCATCCGCTGAGTTGGCGCCGGATCAGAAAGACAGTGACTCCCTGCCGTCCTACGATGTGCTGGATTCGATCCTGGAGCGCTATGTGGAGCGGGATCAGAGTCCCGGGGAGATTATTGCCGCCGGCTTTGACGCAGAGACCGTAGATCGTGTGGTGAGACTGGTAAACCGTAATGAATATAAGCGGCGCCAGGCTCCGCCGGGGGTTAAGATTACCCGCCGGGCCTTTGGTCGGGACCGGCGCTATCCCCTGACCGGGAGTTGAGTGGTTTAAGCCTATGTCCAGCATCCATCCCGAAGCGATAAAAGTGGAATGCAGGTTTCGGAACGGGTTCTATCTACATTCCAGTGGGAAAAGTCGCTAAGATAGTGGTGTCTTGATGCTGCACACAGGCGGCGGACTACAGCTCAGAGGGAGCAGAAAAGAGATGAAAAAAGTAGAAGCAATTATCAAACCCTTCAAGATGGAGGATGTCCGCGAGGCGCTTTCCAATGTTGGCATAACCGGTATGACAACCACAGAGGTCAAGGGCTTCGGGCGTCAGAAGGGACATACAGAGCTCTACCGTGGGGCGGAGTATGTGGTGGATTTTCTGCCCAAAGTGAAGATCGAGGTGGTAATTGCAGCGGATCAGCTGGCGGAGTGCGTCGAGGCGATCACCAACGCAGCCCGTACCGGCAAGATCGGTGACGGCAAGATATTTGTCTCGCCGGTCGAGCGTGTAATCCGGATTCGTACCGGTGAAGAGGACGAAGCGGCGATCTGAATTTTATCGTTTTCAACCGGAAGAGGCACGGGGGCCTCTTCCTGAAAACGGTTAGTTTTTATCCAGTTCGAAGAAGTTCCAGATCGTTTCGGTCAGGCTTTCGTGGTCGTCTTGGCCGGGTGCGTCAAAAGTACCCTTCTGTTGGTTGATCGTCAGGACTCGCTTGGCGTCGTTTGCCAGATCTTCCATCTCCAGCCGGGTATAAGCCTCAACCATGATCTCCAGTGCCTCCTGAACCGCAGTGCTGCGTTGGAAGTTGGCTACTACGCGGTTGGCCCGGTTGGCTGCGGCCAGATAGGCATCCCGTTTCATATAGTATCTGGCGACGTGTATCTGGTATTTGGCAAGGTTGTTGCGAAGATAGCGCATACGCTGGCGGGCATCATCGGCGTACTTGCTGCCCGGGTAGAGTAGCAGGAGTTGCTCGAAATCCTTGAATGACTCCAGCGCTGCCCCCGGATCCCGCTGTGATGGATCGGACGGTATAAATCGGCTGGTGAAACTGTGGTCGCGGTTATAGTTTGTCAGGCCTTTCAGGTAGTAGGCGTAATCCACGTAAGGGTTCTGGGGGTGCAGTTTGATAAACCGGTCGGCTGCTGCGGTAACGGAATCCGGCTCATTGTTTTTGTAATAGGCGTAGATGATGTCGAGCTGTGATTGAGTGGCGAAACGACCAAACGGGAAGCGGGCTTCCAGCCCTTCGTAATATTTGATTGCCTGATCATAGTCCGAGTCCCTCATCGCCTCCTTGGCTTCAGAGTAGAACTGGCTTGCGCTCCAGTCCTTGGTCTGGTCGATCTGCTCGGGCAGCAGAGAGCATCCGGAAGTGAACAGGAAAGTAAGAATCCAGAGAAAACGAAAAGTATGCATCTATCGGGAATCGGTAAATTGGGACATTTGAAATCCCGGCAGTATAGCGGAAAGCGTGGGGCAACGCATGGCCAAGTCTGACAACGCGAGGACGGGAGAGGCGGCGGAGCGGCTGATTGCGCAAGTCGGTGCAGATCAGGCGGGCAAGCGGCTGGACCAGGTGGTGGCATCGCTGTTTTCCGACTATTCGCGCAGCCGTCTGCAGCGTTGGATCAAGGATGGACGGGTGCTGCTGGATGGGAAACCCTGTCGCAGTAAAGACAAGGTCTGGAGCGGTGAGCAGGTGTCGTTGGAACCGGTGTTGGAGACGGAGGTGGTCTCCCGGCCCCAGGCGATCCCGCTGGAGATCCTCTTCGAGGACGAGAGTCTGCTGGTTGTCAACAAACCAGTGGACATGGTTGTGCATCCGGCAGCGGGCAATCCCGACGGGACGTTGCTGAACGCCCTGCTGTACCACCATCCAGACCTGAACCAGATACCCCGGGCCGGCATAGTGCATCGTCTTGACAAAGCGACCAGTGGCCTCTTGGCAGTGGCGAAGACGCTGCAGGCGCAGACCTCCTTGGTGGGACAGCTGCAGGCGAGAAGCGTCAAGCGGGAGTATGTGGCGATAGCCCAGGGTGTGATGACCGCAGGGGGCAAGGTGGATGCACCCATCGGCCGTCATCCTGTCCACCGCACCCGCATGGCGGTACATCCCTCGGGTAAGACGGCGGTGACCCACTATCGGGTGGAGGCACATTATCGGGCTCACACGCTGCTTCGAATCAATCTGGAGACTGGGCGTACCCACCAGATTCGTGTGCACATGGCCCATATTCACCACCCGCTATTGGGTGATCCTGACTATGGCGGCAGGCTGCGTCTGCCAGCCGGTGCTTCTCCTGGCTTGGTGGCGGTATTGCAATCCTTCAGGCATCAGGCGTTGCACGCGCGGCGGCTGGGGCTGATACATCCGGTCAGCGGCGAGGAGATGGCCTGGGAGGCAACCTTGCCGGAAGATATGCAGCAGTTGCTGGATGAATTGGAGAGAGACAGCGCGGCTTTATGAATATCATCCACCCCGATTGGCCCGCACCGAGCCGGGTGAAGGCGGCGATGACCACCCGTATCGCCGGAGTTAGCCGAGGTCAATATTCAAGCCTGAATCTTGGTGCACATGTCGGGGATGACCCGGTGGCTGTCACGCAAAATCGGGCGCTCTTGCAGTCCGCATTGAAACTTCCTGGGGAACCGCTTTGGCTGCAGCAGGTACATGGCTGTGAGGTGGTTGACCGTGAGCAGGCATCTGCCGGGTGTGAGGCGGACGCAATATACGCCAGGATGCCCGGACAGATCTGTGCCGTACTCACAGCCGACTGCCTGCCTCTACTACTCTGTGACCGCTTGGGAACGCGGGTATGCGCTGTTCATGCCGGCTGGCGTGGTTTGGCGGGAGGTGTGATCGAGGCGGCGTTGCGGCGGTTGGATTGTCCAGGGGACGAAGTGCTTGCCTGGCTGGGTCCGGCAATCGGGCCGGAAAGATTCGAGGTGGGTGAGGAGGTGCGCAAGAGATTCGTCGATCAGAATCCTGAGGCTGAAGTCGCGTTTCGTCCGGTCTCCGGTGATCACTGGCTGGCGGATATCTATCTCCTGGCCCGGCAGCGTCTGGCGCAGTGTTCTGTCGGTTTCGTGGGAGGTGGGCAATACTGTACAGTTAGCGACCCGAAACGCTTTTTCTCCTATCGACGGGATGGGACGACAGGCCGTTTGGCTTCATTGATCTGGATTGATCCAGACTGACAAGAGAGGAAAGATCCTGATGGATTGGCAGATGATGACGCTGGTCGGCGAAGACCGGCTGGGGATAGTCTCCCGTGTGACGGATGCGCTCTACCAGGGCGGATGCTCACTGGGCGAGACTTCGATGATGCGACTGGGGGGGAATTTTACCATCATGATGATGGTGTCGGCAGGGGATCAGCCCCTGGAAACCCTGATTGCCCGGGTGGCGGATGAGTTGCAGTTGCAGGTTCATATCGATCCCATCCGTGGAGAGCTGCACCAACACCGGGTGCCCAATTTCCAGGTGCGGGTGGTGGGCGCCGATCGCGCCGGGATCGTAGCCGGGGTGACCGGAGCCTTGGCGGAGAGCGGTTTTAATGTCCTGGAGCTGGAGTCCGATGTGGCGGGAAGCGCTGAGCAGCCGGTCTACATCATGACGATTCAGGGTTACTCTGAAGAGACGCTCGAAAGGCTGCAGTCGGCGCTGGACGGACTGGGTGGTGAAGAGATCGAACTCAATATTTCGCCCATCGAAACCCTGATCGGCTGACCCTATGGCGATACTGGAGATTCTGAAGCTGCCGGATGCCCGTTTGAAACAGGTGTCAGAGCCGGTTGAGCGGTTCGACGAAAAGTTGCATGCCTTCATCGATGACTTGGAAGAGACCCGCCGGCACGGCCCTGCCGCGGTGGGCATTGCGGCGCCCCAGCTAGGCTACCATCAGCGCATCATCATCGTCGACTGTTCCCACACACGGAAGCCGGTTGCCAATCACGGACATCTGATCCTGGTCAATCCGGAGATCACCGAGTGGGATGGTTTTGAGTTGGGACGTGAAGGGTGCCTGTCGGTGCCGGATTATACCGGTAACGTGATTCGGGCCGAGCGGATCAAGCTCACTGCACAGGATAAGTTTGGCGAGTCCCGCGAGTACGAGATGGAGGGGTATGAGGCCCGTGCCCTGCAGCATGAGGTGGATCATCTCGATGGTGTGCTCTTCGTCGACCGTCTGGTAAGCCGCCGAACCGATCTGTTTCAGCGCAAGGTTTATCAGAAAGGCGGCAAGAAAAAGAAGTAGATGATGGAGACCTGGCCGCTGCTCTTATTCTGTCTTGTTGCGGTCGTCGTCTATGGATTAAACCGGCTGAACCGGGTCTCTCTGCGGGCGAATGAAGTCGACTGGGGACATGGTTGGGCTAACCGTATCGATGGTTTGAGCAGGCTCTTTTGCCGTGGATACCATCGCCTGCAGCCGGTGAGGCTGGATCTTCCTGAGCAGGGTCCTGCAATCATCGTCTCCAACCATATCTCCGGGCTCGATCCGTTGTTGCTGGTCAGTTGCTGCCGCCGCCCGGTACGTTTCATGATCGCTCGGGAGCAGTACGAACGTTTTGGCTTGAAGTGGTTGTTCAGGGCTGCCGGATGTATCCCGGTTGATCGGGAAAGATCTCCGGAGAAGGCTCTACGAGCCGCGTTTCGGGCGCTGCGCGATGGCGAGGTGGTGGCGATTTTCCCCCACGGAAAGATCCACCTGGACACAGATCCACCCCGTCGGCTCAAGGCGGGAGCTTCACGGCTTGCTGCATTTACCGGCGCTCCCCTGGTTCCGTTGCGCATCACCGGAGTCAGGGGGCAGGGGCATGTGTTTTCCGGGGTGGTGTTGCGGAGCCGTGCAGTGATTACGCCCTATCCGGTGATAGCTCCGGCAAGGCAGACATCACAGCAGTTGAATGAACGTCTGCAACAAATTATCGACGGGTAGTGGTGCTTTAGCGTTGTAGCAGGAGCGGAGCCAGCGCCTGTCAATAAACACTACTTTAACCACGAAGTGCACGAAGAACACGAAGGTAAAAGATTGATTGGCACTAAATCTTCTTCATGCACTTCGTGTTCTTTGTGGTTAGACAGGGGCTTCCGGACAGCCGCCATTTTAGAGTGAGCCCCACTCATTGCGGCGCCGCTGAAAGCGCAGATGCGGCAGAATCAGGCCGATGAGGATGCCAGCGATGATGACGCCTGCCCCGATAAGAAACCAGTCGCGGGTGGCCTTGTTGCTCAGATCCTGGTTCTCCTGTTTCAGCTCTCCGACCTGGCGGGTCAACTCCTTGACCTGTGTGCGCAGTTCGTTGCGTTCATTGGAGATGCGGATAGCACTGGATGCGGTGCGCTGAATGTTCTGCAGATTGGAATCCAATTTTTTCTTGATCTGCATGAGTTCTTTGTGGGCTGCTTGCAGCGCCTTGTGTTGCTGCTGCAGGTCCGCCAGTTTGCTGCTGAGTTTCCCCGGCGCTTCCTGAAGCTCCTGCAACCGCTGCTCCATTGAGGTTAACTGGCTGCGGGCGCTGGGTTTGACCATCAGCTGCCGATTCAGGATATAACCGATTTGGCCGCCGCTGGTGCGTATCTTGGAGTAGCCGGACTCGCTGTTGCTCTCCAGTACCTCGACGGCGGTTCCGCTGTTGAGCATGCGCAGGATGCGGTGGGAGGAACTCTCTCCGGAACGCATTGTGACCTTAAGGATGTCGGTAACGTAGCGGGTCTCGGCCTGAAGGGCGCCGGATAGCAGTAGAAGCAGGCAGAGCGGTATGACTTTCATCTTATTCATCACGGGGGTCCAGCTTGGTCGGAGAGGTGATTGTTTCAGTTTCCCGTCGGCAATTCTTCAAAGTCTGCCGCAGTTTTGCAGCCGAAGAGTGGTTTAATTGAGAAGAAGAAACTCCAGTAGTGCCTTCTGCGAGTGTAGACGGTTTTCTGCTTCGTCCCAGACCACGCTGTCCTTTCTGTCGATTACCGAGGCGCTGACCTCCTCCCCGCGATGGGCGGGCAGACAGTGCATGAAGAGTGCATCCTTGTCTGCATTGGCCATCAAGGCATCGTTGACCTGATAGCCGGCGAAGGCCTTTTCACGAAGTGCCTGCTCCTCTTCCTGACCCATGCTGGCCCAGACGTCGGTGACCACGAGATCGGCACCATCGGCGGCTGCCATGGGGTCGCGGATGATCTTGGCTGAATCACCGGCAGTGTCCAGGATGGTCGTATCGGGATCGTAACCTTCCGGACAGGCAATGTTGAGTTTAAAGCCAAAACGGATGGCGGCTTTCATGTAAGAGTGGCACATGTTGTTGCCGTCGCCGACCCAGGTCACGGTCTTGCCGCGAATATCGCCGCGGTGCTCGAAATAGGTCTGCATGTCAGCCAGCAGCTGACAGGGATGGAGCAGGTCGGTGAGGGCATTGATCACCGGCGCCGTGGAGCATTGGGCAAAGTGCTCCACTTTTTCATGGTCGAAGGTGCGGATCATGATGATATCCACCATGCTCGACATCACCCGGGCGCTGTCCTCGATAGGCTCACCGCGTCCCAGTTGAGTATCTCGTGGTGAGAGAAACAGCGCATGGCCACCAAGCTGGGTCATGCCCGTCTCAAAGGAGATGCGGGTGCGGGTGGAGGATTTATCGAAGATCATACCCAGGGTGCGATTCTTCAGGGTTTCGTGGATTTCTCCCCGGCGCTGCGACGCTTTCAGTTCGATGGCGCGTTTGATCAAACCATTCAACTCGCTGGATGAGAGGTCGGTAAGGGCAAGGAAGTGCCTGGGCTGTGTCTGGTTCATGATGTTGTTACTTGGGTTATGAAGCGCTGAGAAAATTATCGACCAGTGTGCCGACTGTTTTGATGATCTGATCTGTTTCCTGATCTGTCAGTATCAGAGGTGGCAGCAGCCGGATGACCTTGTCGGCGGTAACGTTGATCAGCAGACCCTCATTGAGAGCCTGACTGACGAGTTCGGTGCAGGGCCGATCCAGTTCGATGCCGATCAGGAGGCCGCTGGCGCGAATGTCGGTGACACTCTTATTAGACTGAAATGCCGTCTGGAATCCCGTCAGGAACCGTTCACTCAGGGCGGCTGCACGCGCCACGAGGTTTTCGGACTCCAGGGTTTCGATTACCGCGTTACCCACCCTGCAGGCGAGGGGGTTTCCGCCAAAGGTGGAGCCGTGGCTGCCCGGGCCAAGAACCTCGGCCGCCGCGCCTTTTGCGAGGCAGGCGCCGATCGGTACGCCATTGCCCAGCCCTTTGGCCAGAGTCATGACGTCGGGCAGGATGCCATTGTGCTGATGGGCGAACATCCTGCCGCTGCGGCCCATGCCGGTCTGGATCTCATCCAGCATCATCAGCCAGCCCTGCTCATCGCAGAGCGTGCGGATGTTGTTCAGATAGTCGGCGGGAGGTATGTTGACGCCGCCTTCGCCCTGTACCGGTTCCACCAGTATCGCAACCACACTGGCGCCGTTCTGCGCTACCTCTTTGATTGCGTCGAAGTCGCCGAAGGGGACGCGCACGAATCCCTGCACCAGGGGTTCGAAGCCTGCCTGCACCTTACGGTTTCCGGTGGCGGAGAGAGTGGCCAGGGTGCGGCCGTGGAAGCTGTTCTCCATCACCAGAATGGCGGGGTTGTTGATGCCTTTCCGGTGGCTGTAGAGCCGGGCGATCTTGATTGCTGCCTCATTGGCTTCTGCGCCGGAGTTGGCGAAGAAGACCCGGTCCATACCGGAGAGGCGAGTCAGGTTGTCTCCCAGGATCTGCTGCTGCTGGATGCCGTAGATGTTGGAGGTGTGGACCAGCGTACCCGCCTGCTCGCAGATAGCGGCTTTGACTGCCGGATGGGCGTGACCCAGGCCGCAGACCGCAATGCCGGTGATGGCATCCAGATAGCGCTTTCCCTCTGTGTCCCACAGCCAAGCCCCTTCGCCACGCTCGAAGGTCACCGGTAGCCGCCTGTATGTTGCCATCAGTGTGTCTGACATTGCCAATCCCGTTTCCCAGAAAAGCAAAAGGCATCCTGGAGCGGACGCCTTCGCATCGATTTTCGCCGTAAAAGATGGCGGAAAACCGCGTAGTTTACTGTCAAGGGCGTTGCTTTTCAAATATCTGGGGTGGATGCCAACCAGGGGTGAGAGTGCGGACTGAAAACACTCTCTCGATCTCTCCTGGGTTATTAGGGATTTTGATGCGGTACAATCTCCGGCCTGAATGAACTAAGTGTTGGAGTAAACAATGTCCCTGGCCATGACTCTGCATCTTCTCGCCGCCATCGTATGGGTGGGCGGTATGTTTTTTGCTCATATGGCATTGCGCCCCGCAGTCGCGCAACTGCTTGAGCCGCCGCAGCGGTTGCCGCTAATGCTGAAGGTTTTCGACGGTTTTTTTCCCTGGGTCTGGCTCTCGGTTGTTCTGATCCTCGTCACCGGCAGTTGGGTACTGTTCTCTGTATTTGATGGCGAGATAAAAACCTCGGTCTGGTTCATGACCGTGGTTGGTGCCCTGATGGCAGCGATATTCGTCTTTGTCTATGCCGTGCCCTATCGTCGGATGAGTGAGGCGCTACAGGCTGGCGAGCTGCCCAAGGCAGGTGCGGCGATGGCGCTGATTCGCAGGCTGATCGGTACCAACCTCATTCTTGGTCTGACGGTGAGTGTTATCGCCGTAGCTGGGAAATACACGGGCTTCTAAATAAAATTTTTGGGTTCAAGCAATCATGGTGCGCACGGCGCACCAGAACAAGCTACAGGGTTGCGAGTTGTAGCAATAGTCGCAGCCATATTGCTATCAGAATCAGCGAGCTTACGAAGGGTGATGTCCGTTCCGCTTATACTCAGGTTTTTCGTCGCTTGGTGGCGCTGATCAGCAGGCAGTTGCCGAGTGAAAACGGGTCGAGGCGGGAGACTGCACTGGCGCTGTCGGCCTTGATAATTGGCGGGGTTGCGGTGGCGCGAGCTTTGAATGATGATCGGTCGGTGGAGCAGTTGTTGGATGCCTGCCGGAAGACGGGATTGCAGATGATCGAAAAAACGGCGGGCAAAAAAATGCCCCGGCCGTAATCTCACGGCCAGGGCTTACAGGGAACTCTTAGCTCATGTTGGAAGCAACAGAATCCCAGTTGACGATCTTCCAGAACGCGCCCAGATAGGCCGGGCGGGCGTTGCGGTAGTCGATGTAGTAGGCGTGCTCCCAGACGTCGGCGGTGAGCAGGGCCTTCTTGCCAGCGGTCATCGGGGTGCCGGCGTTGGAGGTGTTATAGATCTCCAGGCTGCCATCCTCGTTCTGCACCAGCCAAGTCCAGCCGGAACCGAAGTTTGTTGCGCCGGCAGTGGCAAATTTCTCTTTGAATGCATCGAAGGAGCCAAAGGTGCTGTTGATGGCATCGGCCAGGGCGCCGCTGGGTGCGTTGTCATCAGCGGGGCTGCGCAGGCAGTTCCAATAGAAAGTGTGGTTCCAGATCTGAGCGGCGTTGTTGAAGATGCCGCCTTCTGATTTCATGATGATCTCTTCGAGAGAGGCGTTTTCAAACTCCGTGCCAGGCACCAGATTGTTCAGATTGGTGACGTAGGTCTGGTGGTGTTTGCCGTGGTGGAACTCCAGGGTCTCCTTGGAGATTACGGGCTCAAGGGCAGTGTCGGAGAAAGGGAGAGCGGGAAGTTCATGTGCCATGCTGCAAGGCTCCTTTATTCATCAGTATTTTGTTGCCGGGCCGGCCTGACAATTTCTGAGTGCCGTCCCGAAATATAAAACCTAGTAAAACAGTAGGCTATTCTATCGGTGCTTTGACGCGGATGCAAGCACCCCTTTTCCAGGTAGAATGGACCCATGGATCCGGTTGAACTCAATATCTTTGCCTCTCGCTTGGAGGCCGTCTGCGATGAGATGGGTGCGATGCTGCGCAATGCCGCATTCTCCCCCAATATTCGTGACCGGCTCGACTTCTCCTGTGCAGTGTTCGATGCGCAGGGTGAACTCTCTGCCCAGGCTGCCCATATCCCTGTGCATCTTGGGAGCATGGCCTTCGCCATGGCGGGGATAGTTTCCGGTATTACTTGGCGGCCGGGGGATATGGTGGTGTTGAACGACCCTTTCCTCGGTGGCACCCATCTGCCGGATGTCACCCTTATCGCCC